>NZ_PYIA01000102.1:0-2377 GCF_013265645.1 Sphingopyxis sp. BSNA05
CGCCCAATTTGTCGCGAAGCTGCCGGCATTCGACAGTTCGGACGGCAAGCCCGACCGCAGCGTCACGCTCGGCCAGCGCCGTGTCGCAGCCGCGCCCAAGCCCTATCTGGCGCAAGCGGACATGGCCCGCACCGCAGGCTATTTCACCGCCAATGTCGACGCGATGCCGACGCCGCAAAATCCGTTCCTGACTCGCCAGAAGCGTCTGAAACGGGCCCGCTATCTCGACAGCAAGCTGGCGGCGATGAACGCCGGTTCACGCGAGAGCCGCACAAAAATTTCCGGCGAAATGAAAGTCTCGCGGCCGCTGGAACCGGCTTACAGCTAAGCCTCTTGCTCCAAGCCCGAAACGAGGGGCGGTCCGGTCAGCCGGGCCGCCCCTTTTTCTTGCGGGCATCCCGACACCGGCCGCCCCTCATCCATGCGGCGCAGGGCGCCGCATCGGTTCAAGCCACTGCGGTGACGGCGCAACTTTTCAAATCCCGGTCACGGGTGAAGCGTGCCGGTTGCCACTGTAGCTTGAAATCGCCGAATTAACTGACGTCCGTCGTCCGCAGATAGGGCCGATGCTCGGTCCAGCCTTGTGGAAAGAGACCCTTCGCCTCTTCGTTGCTGATCGACGGCGGAATGATCACATCCTTGCCAATCTGCCAGTCGGCGGGCGTGGCAATGCGTTTTTCATCGCTCAGTTGCAGCGCATCGATGACCCGCAGAATTTCGTCAAAATTCCGTCCGACGCTCATCGGATAGGTCATGGTCAGGCGGACCTTCTTGTCGGGGTCGATAATGAACACCGACCGGACCGCAGCCGTTTCGCTCTCGTCGGGATGAATCATGTCGTACATTTTCGCAATCGCCAGATCCGCGTCGGCAACGATCGGAAATGTAAGATTGGTATGCTGCGTATCGTTCACATCTTCGATCCATTTGCGATGTTCTTCCGCCGTGTCGGTCGACAGGCCGAGCGGCTTGGTATTCCGCTTGGCAAATTCTTCGGCAAGCTGTGCGGTGCGCCCCATTTCGGTGGTGCAAACCGGGGTGAAATCGGCCGGATGGCTGAAAAAGAACACCCAGCTGTCGCCAGCCCAATCGTGCAGGCTGATTTCCCCGTTCTGGGTGTCGACGGTGAAGTCCGGGGCGGTATCTCCAATATGTAATGTCATCGTTTTTCCTTTCTGATGGTTTGCCCTCATTAGCCGGACCGCCCGGACCGATCCAATTGAATTACACATTTACGTTAATCGTTATATTGAATGAATGATAGCGCCCCGACCGTAAGTCATGGCTGATTTGCACCGATTAGATTTCCGGGTTGTTTCAGCCGTCTGCCCTGCTCGCGGGATTCGCCGGATAGCAGATGACGCCATGGCTTGCTGGGTGTAATTTTACTGACAATCCGGACCTGAAAAATTGCGGCCCTGCGTAACGATTTACAATTGCTGGCGGTTACGATTGCGACTATTCGAGCCGGATGCAAAGAATTACCCAGCTGGATGCGATTGACCTTGCTCCGAAGCTGCCGGAATGGTCGACCCAGCTGCTGGTAGGCGTCGTGTGCGCACTCGGCGCGCTTCTGATGCGACTTCTGGTCGACCTGGTCTACCCAGGCGCGGCGCCTTATGCGATAAGTGTCCCCGCTATCTTGGTGGCGACATTGGTAGGCCGTTTTCGCGCCGGACTATTCGTGCTGGTGCTGACATCCGTCTTCACCTGGTATTATGTGGTGCCGTTTGAGGGAAGCTTCGCATTCGCCAATATTTCGGACGGTCCCCGTACGATAGTCAATGTGCTGACTGGTTTGCTGCTGATCGGTCTTGCCGAGCTTGCCCGGCGCAATTTCCGTGACTTGCTGCACGAGCGGGAGGAGCGGATTGTAGAGCGGGAAATGCTGCTGCGCGAGGTCGATCATCGCGTCAAAAACAATCTGGCGATCCTTACCAGCCTGTTGCGGCTCCAGCAGCATGAGACCGAGAATGAAGACGCGAAACGCGCACTGGAGAAAGCAGCGGGCCGCGTGCTCAGCCTGTCAAAGGCGTATGAAAATCTGCACTACGGGATAGACAATATCGCGGTCGTGCAATTTGACGAATTTATCGAGCAGCTTTGTGCCGAGGTCGGCAACGCGCTGACCCTCGAAGGGGGATTTCCATCCGGATTGAGACCGTGCCCTGCAAGCTATCGCGTGACCGGGCATCGGCGATCGGGCTGCTCGTCAACGAAGTCATGACCAATGCAGTGAAACATGCCTTCAAGGGACGGGAAGCCGGCGTGATTGCCATATCCCTGACTGCAGGTGAGGGGGAGGCAGTGGTGCGTATCGAGGATGATGGCATCGGACTGCCCCAAGCGGTCCGCGATGGAGCCCAGGGACGACGTT
>NZ_PYIA01000103.1:0-31750 GCF_013265645.1 Sphingopyxis sp. BSNA05
CGCTTCGGAGCGGGTATCTTTGCAAACTTCCAAAGCAATACCGCGGCATTCGATCTGTCGGGCCAATATGTCGAAGCGTCGTCGAACACTGTCGGTGCGCGGTTGGCCTTTGCCGATGGCGCGAATGCACCATTTACCGTTCTGGCGCCCGTAACGGACGGATCTGGCATCCTGACATCCGCATCGGCGCGAATTGATCTGGGCTCCGGCCTTAGCCTGAGCGGTCAAGCCGATGCGCTGTTCGGCGGGGACGTAAAAGAGGTGAACGGATCGGTAGTCCTTGGCTGGCGCTTCTGATCGGTCACGCAATCGGAGCGCCAGACATGGATCCGCTCAGCCCATTTGCCGAACGCGAAGTGCTTCAGATACTAGAGGAGGCTTTGGAACAGCCGCGAGCCGACCGCAAGCGCTGGCTGATACGAAAGCTAAAGGAGCGTGAATTGGTGGGGCAGCGGGTCGAGGATCTGCTAGCGTTTGCCGAGCGGCGTTTGCTTTAGTTGTGTCCAATGTGGCCATTCAAGAACTTGGAGAAAGACCAAGGCTGATGCTATCCTCACCCGAACATCGAATCGAGGGGCATTTGGATCACAGCGCGCTAATGGCCGAATGGCAATCCGGCAATGCCACTGCCGGTGATTCCGTTATTCGCGATATCCATCGCGAGTTGGAGGCAATCGCGCAGGCCAAACTGTCGCAGGAATCACGCTCCTCGCTCTCGACAGGTGATTTGATAAATGAGGCGATGATCCGGTTGTCGCGACTGGACCGGATCAAGTTTAACGGTCGCGCCCATATTCTTGCGCTGGCCTCTCGGATAATGCGGCAAATCCTAGTTGATCAAGCGCGCCGTCGTGACGCTGACAAACGCTATCACACGCGGGTGACGTTGCAGACTAATATCGCGGAATGGCAGATGCCTGTCGAACTGCTTGCTCTGGATATGCACCTCGGCGAGTTGCGCGAGATTGATCCGCAGCGCGCAGATATCGTCGAAATGCGGTTCTTCGGCGGGATGTCTCTAACCGATATTTCGACCGTGCTGGATATCTCGGTCGCGACCGTCAAACGCCGTTGGCAGGCATCGCGTATCTGGCTGCATGACAGGCTGCGCAGCTGACATGGACAGGCACGATGCTGACATAGAGCGCGAGGCTCTGGAGGCTGTCGAGGACGCGTTGGATCAACCTTCTGATCAGCGCGACAATTATGTTCGGCATTTAAGGACTTTGAGCGGCCCGGCAAAGGCACGCGCGATGGAGTTGCTGGATACCGAATCGTCGCATACCGGCGGCCTGATGACCGGCGGCGCAGCGCATTGCGATGAAGAAGACGAAGATCCGGATTTCATTGGTGGCTACCGCGTCCTGCGATTGATCGCTCGCGGTGGTATGGGCAATGTCTATCTTGCCGAGCGTGCTACCGATGATTTCGATCTCATCGTAGCGATCAAACTCATCAAGAGGCGGCTGATCACCGATGAAATGTTGGATCGGTTCCGCCGCGAAAGGCAGATACTTGCCGACCTCAACCATCCCAACATCGCCCGGCTGTTCGACGGCGGGGAGACCGGCGACAGTGTGCCCTATTTCGTCATGGAATATGTCGACGGGCATCCGCTTGATCGTTGGTTGAAGCATGCAAAACCGTCTCTCGAGACGAGACTCGCCGTTTTCGAGCGGATTTGCAGCGCTGTGGAAGCGGCCCATCAACGCCTTGTAATTCACCGCGACCTGACACCGTCGAATGTCCTGATCGCGGATGGTGAAACGGTTAAGCTGATCGATTTCGGTATCGCCCGTCCTGACGACGAAGATGACGGATCTTCTCAACACTCGCCTTGGACGCCCGGCTTCGCGGCGCCAGAGCAAAAGGCTGGCGAAGACGTGACAACGCTATCCGACGTGTACGGTCTGGGCAAGTTGCTTGATTTGCTCATTGGCGGCGATGCTCCAGATGAATTGAACGCGATCTCCAACAAGGCCGCGGCGATGAATGCCAGCGCACGCTATTCCTCGGTTTCGGCGCTTGTGGAGGATGTTCGCAATTATCGCGAACTGCGACCGGTTTCGGCGATCGATGCCGGCCCGCTTTATGTCGTACGCAAATTTGTGCTGCGGCAGAAATTGGCAACCGCAGCAGTGATGATCGTGTCAGCTGCGATTTTGACGACATTGCTGCTCGTCATGCAGGCCTACCGGGAGACCGAGCTTGCCCGCGCACAAGCCGAGGCCAGTTTGACCGACACACGCGAGCTTGCCGGTATGATGATGTTCGATGTGTTCGACGAAGTGAGCAATCGTCCCGGCAATTCGCAGGCGCGCTTGATGCTCGCGCAGAATGCGCAAAGCCATCTCGAAGCTCTAGCGAGCGACCCTGATGCATCATACGAAGCGCGGCTTGCGGTGGGACGCGGCTTCTATCGCCTCGCCGCTGCAACCGGAACAATTGGCACAAGCAACCTGGGAAATATGGCTGAAGGACTTGCTCTTTTTGAACGGTCAGCGGCAATCCTTGAGGAACTCTATCGTGAGCGGCCTACCGACGAGATCAGGCTGGCTCTTGCACGCACCCATGTAAGTCTCCTCCGCGACAAATATTTGCGATTTCTCGATTTCGAGGAGTCGCATGAGCATGGAATACGCGCGCTTCAGCTCTTGCGTGAAATCGAGATTGCCTCTGCCGCTTCTTTGGCGGAGTTCGGACAGGCGCAACGCCAACTGAGCGGCCTTCTGGGCTGTTGTTTGGGAAGGCCGGAGGACGGATACAAAGCGGTGCAAATTGGAATGACAGAGATTGAAGCTGCGCCAGAGCGTTTTCGAGAGGTTCCCGCTGTGCGCAGAGCATTTAATGATCTGGTCAATATAAGCGCTGGCTACCGGATCGTATTCGACAATGATGCCGCCAGTATCGAACCATTCTCGCAAGCGTTGGAGGCGCAGCGAGCATTGGCATCTGAAACGAATTTGCCCGTTGATCTTCATCTGGAGGCGACGATTGCAAGCAATCTAGCTCGTACGCTCTTGAGAATGGGCAGGCCGATCAAAGCAGACCAGGTTATCGACCCGACCTATCGGCAGGCGCTTTCCGCCTTCCGAATTGATCCAGCAGACAATGATCTGCAGCGCCGTATGGCCGTTGTCAGCATTGCGAAGGCATATGCCGCAGCACAGTTGAGCCAGACTGATAAAGCGGAGCAATATGTATCTGAAGGTTTGCGTCTCTCGCGATTGAGCGCACGATCCGATGGATCGCCCGCAAGGCCATCATTGACATTCGCGCATCGTCTTCAGGAAGCTTCCGAAGTCTACTGGGCTTCCGGTCAAATCCAAAAGTCGTGCAATCTGATGGACCAATCAATGGCCTTATATCGTCGATATGCCGACCAAAGTCAGCTCCCGATGACATCGCTGCGCTACAGGCTCATCCCTATGGAGAAACGGCGCGAAAAATGTGGTGCAGCGTGAAGGTGCCCGCTTATGGCGTGCCAATTCCCATTGATGAAGGCTCGAGTTTGGGCGCATTGCCCCTCTCCGTTAAACAATCGGGGAAGTCGGTGAGAGACAATCGCTCCACCATCCAATCTAACTCGTTGAAATAATTAGAATGGTGAGCCCTGCTGCGTTCGAACCAGCGACCTACTGCTTAAAAGTGCGGCTAGGCGTCATTGCAAGTGTTTGTAACGAGAACCATATTGTCCATGATTGATTGAATTGGAATCTCTCTGAGATTCCAAGTTGTCGCAGGCTGTCTCAGGTCCAATCAAGCAAATGCAGGCATTCGATACCCCACTGGCACCCCGTGGCATGTAGATTACGGCCGCTCGAATGTCCAAAAATGTGATGCGGGACTTGGTGCGTGAATAGGCAGATGCCAGTGAACTTGATCAAACGCACAAATTGAAAGATCATTGTATATTATCGAGAGAGATAAGCTCAAAACGGATATCTCGGCAACAGGTAGTATATAATGGCCTGATAAGGGCCTTTGGTGCTGCGGACAAAACTTCATTACCGGAAGCCGCCGACCGTTCTTAGAGATGCTTATTTATCCATCCGGCAATAGAAAAACGGCTATGCGCAAACAATTTTGAACCCACACAGGTTGGCAGAACTTCATGGGGGTAAAACGATGGAAAGAAAATGATCTGGTTATTTTGGGGTTCTATATCGACATGCGTTTTTCCGTTGATGGAATACAGCCGAAGATGCCCACCTGAAAAAGCTTTTGGATGGCTGTGCAGGTAATAAACGCAGCTGATCAATCGGCGAGCCCCTGTTTGGCGCATGGCGGTATCAATATGAACCCGATAATAATCACCGTCTTGATGGGCAACACTCTGGAATTCGAACTTGGGCTTTTCTGGTTGGCCAGTTCGCAGACCGGAAAATAACTCGGGGAGCGTAGGCTGGAGCGCGGCTTCTAACAGTGATTTCACATCGGATGATGTAGTATAGGATTTGGACCGCCGTCGCTCGCCATCCAACTGTCCGTGATTCACCTTACTGGCCACGAATTCTGTTTCCTTTTCCAGGAACATATCCAGGCATTTGCGATTTTGATCATCAGGGAGAAATTTGTCCCATACTATATGGACAGGCAGTTTATTGTCTACATTCACAACGAATTGCTGCCCTTTCATTTTTATAAAATCTTGGTAATGCCTTGGCCATGCCAGCCTCGAACAAATTTGCCAAGTTTTTAAGGCTCGAATATAGAGAGAAAAAGCTTCTATTTTGGCTATTCTGGGCCAGCGGAAAGATACATTATTTTTGCGCTTCAAAGGCTATGCAAAAATGCTTGAGCTTTTAAAAAAGAAGCCTCCACCAAAATATAATCTGACCCACATGTCACCAGCCGAGCTTGGCAGAATGGTCAATGCTGCGACATTTGCGATTATTGATCGAGAGAAAGCCTGCTTGCGCAGTTCTATGCTGTTATGGTGGCTCTTAAATAACAATGATATCGATGCGATATTATGTAGAGGGCTACGTTTTGATAAGCAGAAATTAGAGGGCCATGCTTGGGTGGAAGTTGACGGCCTGACCGTTAACGACCGGAAGCATATTGCAGATGAATATCATAATGTCACGCGCGAGATTTGGAGCCAGTAAGACGAGAATCTCTTATCGTTTAGAACGGGATATCCGATAGGAGAACCCCGCCGCAAATGGACCCTCCAACATCTGCACCTCTCCTGTGGACCAGATGATCTTGATGCGATCGATACCCTTTCGCTGGCCCAGGCCGAAATGCGCGACGGGAGGATCAAAAGAGAGATACCCACCACTTGCAGAGATATCGCGCATTTGATGCCCCCATCATATTCTACAATAATACGGCTGCCTAATCCCTGACTGTTTCCCGTGGAATCTGATAGCTCGAATTGGATCGAGTTAGCTGGCTTGGACTTGTTGACGAAGACTTGCGGATTGCCAAGCCCAGGAACAGCAATGATATCAAGATCGCCATCTCCATCCATGTCGATATAGCTATACGCCAAAAAGCTGCGAAGCGAATTGAAGCCAGCCAATTTAGTCACATTGTCAAAGCTTCCTACTCCTGTGTTCCGGTACAGGAAAAGGGATGATAATTCTGCACAGACGGATCGCCAGCGGCGATGAACAAGTCCTGCCAGCCATCATTATCAAGATCTCCAAATTTGGCATTCCATGACCAGCCGCCATCCGTTAGCCCAGCACCTTCAGCAACATCATCATAGCTTCCGTTCCGATTGCGTTTATATAGCATATTGACGCCCGCCTTCGATGTCATCTGAGCTGAGATTAGCGCTTGCTTCCCTTTTCGCAGCGGTGCGAAAAAGGCCAGGCATTCTGTCGCTATAATCGGCCATGATTTTTTAATAATGTCGCACTGATCTGGCGCGTTATTTATCGCAGCCATACGTTTCACCAAAAGCGCATAGCATCCATAACGCAAACGCATGTCGATTATCACATCACAGGCCCGCAAATTGCGTTCTCGTTCTCCCTCTTGCCGGACAGAGACGAGAAATTGGTATTGTTCGCAGCCAGCACGTTCCCGTATATTTGCGATTTCGCCGCACAATGTCTTCGGATCAATATCCCGGATGGCGTTTGTCATGTTCTTCTGGGCCAAGTATATTTCTGGCTCCAGGTCATTGTCGATGTCGGCGCTTGTGATGCTCATCGTGGTGAGGCCGCCTTGAGGAATGATATCGCCGGAGCGACCGGTCTTTGCAAATTTCTTGCTTCCGCTATTCACATATATTTCATCCGATGGTTCAAAATCATTTCCGACGAAAATATCTGGCAGGTCGCTACCCGCAATGTCTGCGATTAAAATAGAGAGAGTTTCGGCTGGGATTTCCGATAGAAGATGACGTTCAAATTTTCCGTTTTTTGCAAGAGCAAAATATTTTGCGCTTCAGCATAGGATTGCTCGGCTTGACGGATGTGCCGACCTACGTTCCCCAAATAAATGTCGATCTCACCATTGCGATCAATATCCGCAAAGGCCATCGCGTTGGCGACACTCTTATGATTGCTATTGAGTAGGCGATATGTGCCATCAACTGTAAAATCGCCATTGTCGTTTATTGCAATAAAACTCCATGGTCCAAGGTGGAGACCACCATGTCGAGCCAGCCATCATCGTCGATATCGACAAGTGCAACCGAGCCTACATAGCTTTGCGGTGACAGGCCGATATCAACACGCTGCTCTACAAAACCAGTGCCGCCACGATTGGCATATAGACCCACCCCGTCATGTGACGAAAATACGATGTCGGGCCATCCATCACGGTGGATGTCTCCAGCGGCCAGACCGCGAAATTCACCCATGCGCAATGACAATTTCAATGGCAGATAGTTAAGCGGTTCTGCGATTCCGTATTTCCGACCATCCGAAATTTCAAATGCCATTGTTTGATCTGCGGAAGCCCCATCATTGCGCTTTTGAAATGGTCTGCGGGCGATCTTAAGGGCAGCTTGGGTTTCCAAAGCCTCCCACGGGCGTATTTGTTCACTAATCATGCCTGACAAGCTTGTGAGGCTGTTGCTATTTTGCCGGATGGAATGGACTGGCAGTGGAAAAGGCGCTGTTTGAGACGCGATCAGATCGCGGCGGGCGTTTTGTTGTGTGATTTCCAGATAGTGATCATGCACATAAGCAAATATGCCTCCGACAACCGCCAGTCCCAAGAGTCCGATTGTCAGATAACTTGCCGCTTTCCCGGCTCCGCTGGCATATAATAACGTATATGGGTAAATGCTGAAAATACCAAGTGTAAGCAAGAGCACAGCAGCATAAGCAGGATGCAACCCGGCTTGTAGCAAGATAGCCGTAACGATGATGTCGAAGGCGATGGGAACAGGAAGGAACAGGCCAAACAACGCCAGCAACGGTAATATCAACCAGAACGCCTTACCACCAGAAGCGGGCAAGATGGAGGCCAGTTGATCAAGTGGCAATAACGTAACCGCTGCGCCGCCCAAAAAGCCCGCTAGGATCATCAGAGGAACGGTTCGTATGCATAACCGGACGCCATGATCTGATATCAGTTTGAATAGTGCAAAGGACAGGCCATGTCGCTTGCTTTGATTGTAATAGCTATTCACTTCCATTGCGGCTGGATGTGCCTGCACAATATTGTCAGCGGGAACTATCCGGCAGACTATCGGAACAAGCAGCAATATAGCGAGAATGCTAAAGGTGATTTTTAAGAGCACCAAGTGAAATGGCAGTAAGGCAACGGCCATAGAGATAACGACGACATTCAGCGTGGGTGAGCTTAATAATGCTGCCAAGGCGGTTTCCTGACGGCTTCCCGTCATCAACATTCCTTTGGCGATCGGAGCGGCACAATTAGCGCAAACCCCCAAAGGAGTACCAATGATCAAACCTGCCAATGCGTTTGCATAGGAGCTTTTAAACTGCATATCCCGCATCAGCGAAAGCAGGCTCATCAACAAGGTTCCAAACAGTAGGCCAAAGGCCATGCCGCGCCAATTCGTGTACATCCAATTGATCGAGGTGACGAGAATACGCTCCAATGTTGATGCGCCTGCTTCGGCTCTCATCAAGATGTCAAATCCAATGGCATCGAGGCTGGTATCTGCGCCCGTCAACGCTTTGGCATTCAGGGCAGGGTATCGTGATCCAAGCCAGAAAATAGCGACTGTCAGCACCATCAGCGCCAAGAGCAGCCAAATGAGTTTTTCGCGGCGATTGGTGTCGCCTACGCCAAGGTCAGTCAAGCTATTGTCAGAACTAAGCAAACCACGCTCCCAATCGCCCGGCGGGCATCCACCAATACAAGCTGTCCAACAACAATATGGCATAGGCTCCGCAAATATATTTCAGATAATATATGCGCATAAAAATAGCCGTGCCGAAGTGAAAAAGCAGGCCTGCCACAAAATAGATTGGCGTTGCCCAAGGCAAAATCAAAATTAACCAGAAGCTGGATTGTAATATTATGACGAAGCGTCCCATCAATCTGCATATCACAGGATAAGCTGATAATTTTCTGCCAGTGGCAGTTTTTCGAAAAGTGCGAGGCGATGTAGATGCATGCGGAATGAGTCCTGTCCGGACCAAGAATCTTCGTTAAGCCTGATCTTCTGCACCGCTGCAGATACGTATATCTGACAAAGCGCCAGCTTCAATGCCCAAATTGGCCAATAGACACCGTCACTATTCCAAGGGGACGAAACAGACGGTGACATTAAAAATATGAACAGGTAAATTGGGATCAGATATGTTTGGCGGCGGTTGGTTTCCAGACCCTCAACTTTGGAAAAAGCACCAAAATAGACGATAATGGCTCCTGCCAAACAGAAACGGTTCAACAGGTCATCCGTGAAAATCGCCGCCAGCAGCAAAACTATCAACAGGATTTGGAAGATCAGCGTACCTATATTGCCAAGGTCGGGAACGGGAACACGGCGCATTATCCTACTCGCGCGAGGATAGATGGCGGTTGGCGGATAGTATAAAAACGATGATGTACGCGCAGAGAGGCCGCGAGGATTATGATCAAATAGAGGCAGTAGATGTCCGCTGCTATTGCCGTTAGATTAATCCCGACCGTTTCGAAAAATGGTGTCATGAAACACCCGCGGAAAACACCGGAACAGGATAGCTGGCTAATATGGCATCGGCGACGGATAAATTGCCATGAGAATCCATCGAGGTTTCACGAAAGATCAACAATAGCGCTTCAGTCTCGGCCAGTTCCTTGTCCGTCAAACCTGAAATTACGCGTTCGAACAATTTCCTATGCGCATCCTTGTTCGGTTCAACCTCGTCATTTATCCGATTAATTCCGGCTTTTTGGAACTCCAGATTGAAGCGCCATACCAAACGATGAAAAGGTGGATTCCACCAGCTAATGGTGCCGTCCGGGTTTTTGAGTGCTAGCCTCACACCGCTAGCTTCTTCAACGGAGATTTGTCTGGCAAACATAGGGTAGCAATTGAGTGGCCAGCCGTTGCTACCCCGCCAACTGATCCAAGCGAACACAACCAATAACCCCAAACAGAATATCGGACCATAATAGGCAGAAGCCAGATTTTGGATCGTTTCTATCATGGCTGGTTGAACAGGTTATTGGGTGCGTTGCGCAGTCTATGATACCGATCCTGCAGTCTGCTTTCGTATAGCTTTTGTACTTTTTCTGATGCCGAGTTCCGCTTCTCTTCACCGTCGGGAATGAAGCGTCGCTTTTTGAAGTCACTTTTGGAATATTGCTCGAATTGCCGTTGCATGTTGCGCTGTTCTTCATCTCTGAAGGCGAGGCAGAGCTTATCCAAAATCGTCCCAAAATTTTCAGCGGTCAAATCTGCATAGTCCAGCACGTAGAAGCCTTCATGCACTGATCTCAGGGCTTCGTCCATGCAGTTACCAATATGTGCTGCCAGATATTCAGCATCATCCATAGCAGCTGCCTGCTCAAAAGCATTCGCCTGCCACGGGTTAACCCTGTGGCCTATAAACGAAGCTGGTTTCTTTAAGTTTGAGATGATCACTTCAACCGGATGGCGGTAGACAAACAGCATCTTGGAACCGGGATAGATCGCTTTCAGAATCGGGATGGCAAATGTTTCAAGTGATGATAGTTTTACGATGTAATTTCCATGCGTATCTAGCCTTTGACGGCCCAGCGCCGAAAATAGGCTACGCATCGAACGCTTTACCATTTCATCTTGTGCATTTTGCATGCGCAGATAATGGATGGCGGGAAATACCACCCCGGGTTCCCCTATCACATTATTCCGCCTGCATTGCGCCAGTGCTTTGGTTAGCAAGGTTGAGCCACAACGCGACATATGGAATATAAAGAGGTCTGGGTCCCGTTCGGCAATATTGATATCTATTATGTCCAATAACCTAGTCGTTATCGCCGTATCTGGAGGCCGGGATGATTGGATGGACATTATCGCCTGGTGTGAAGACAGTGCCCTTTGGTAAGAACCTTCATATATATGATGGTGGCCAAGATCATACCATGAAACTAAACCGCTCTCATGATTGACGCCGATAGGGACCATGCCAGTTTTGCGGTAATCGTATCTCGAATTTCAATCACGGAGCATCTTGGTCAAAAATTCTAACAAGCCCGCGCGCAACATTTTTGTGCAATTTCAATTTTCCCGTTGCTGTTTGCCAAGCCGCTCAGTTTAGAAATTTGAACCGGAATTCCGGACAAAAGCTGATCCACTATTGGCATCAAAAATTTCGGAAATGTGATACTCTGCGTACCATGCGCAATATTCATTTCATTGTTATTATGTGTAATGGCTGGTTGGCAGTTTGGCGATGCCTGTACCCAGTTGTCGATTGTCAGGTGTTCAATTGCTAAAACTTCCAAAAACTTGGTGTGCTGGGGTTCGACTCAACGGTTCCTCCATATGGCATCATCGCGCTGGCATGTTCTATAAGCTGACTGATTTTCCGGGAGAATTCTACCCGTTCGTCTTGCGAAGAAATCGGCAATGGGCGCCGCAATCTAAAGGCTTGATCGGCAGATGCCTTTTGCGCCAACTCTGCGACAACATCACACAGCATAGGTTGGTGGAGCCCAAAGGTTATGTGAATTGAATGCGCGGCTTTCGATATCGCCTCATGCATCCAGCCTCTCGGCACATAGAAGATATCCCCTTTGGCAAGGCCATATATCTGACTATCGGAATGTTTTGTGGTTCTGTCACCTTGATAGCTTTGCTGCGACGTTGGTTCGGAAACCGGGCAGCCATGGATATACCAGTCTTTTTCACCAGAGATCTGAGCGACGATTACATCATGGTCATCATAATGCGCCGGCAGGCTTGGGCGTTTGGCGGCGTAATATAGATGTTGGCCTGTACCCGAAATCCGAAAAATTCCTGTAACGCATCACAACATTCTTTGAGCGGCTGAAAATGACCTTCCGCGGCACCGATGATGATCGTTGCACCGTTGCCGAACAGGGCGAATAACCGCCGCTGATCAACAATATGAATTGCATCAAAATCACGGCGAGTGTCGAGCGTGGCCCACTGATGGCGGCCAAAGATATGCTCAGCAGTTACAACTTTCAAATAATGGGCGGGCAAGACATCCGCGCCCAGAAAAGCATCAATTGCTTGTTCATCCAGTAGGCCATCAAGCTTTTCGGATGGTCCGCCTGTGAAATGATGAGCTTGCTTTGCCCATATGTTGGTAAATAAGTCGCCAAGAGACATAGGCGAGACCCATTGTGCAAAAATCGCCTCACCGTCTTTGAAAGCATCGACGCTTAAATCATTTTGGGTCATTGTGGGCCGCCATTAATTTTGTGCAAATATCTGCAATATGCTCATGACCATTTGGCATCTCCGCGATGATATATTTAGATTGCACAATCAACGCCTTCAAGCTGGCATTCTGCTGCGAAAACGCATCTGGAATCACATAGGCTTCACGGCTGAAAATATGGGGGATACAGTCAACAAAAGCTTCCGCTCCCGTTTTGCAATGAAAGACAATGCCTTCGTGCATCAAAGACCGATTTAAACTGACGATCATTGAAACAGGAACAGGATTATGGGCGGCCTCAACTTCAAAATATGCCTTGGGCATATGGGTGTAAACTGGACCCTTGATATCAGATATCTGAGCGTCGATGCGCGCGACATCTTCTGGGAGCACGCGTAGTTTTTGATAGCCCGGTGCGACAGTTAAAACGCCACCGTCATTGCGAATTACGGCGATATCATCGGTAATAAACTTACCGCCAAAATGCTGACTCATGTGCAAGGCCGTTGTTGATTTTCCTGTCCCCGACGGCCCCAAAAATAATATAGCGGAGCCATTACATTCTATGGCACTTGCATGGAGGCAAAGCGCGCCGGAAAACTGATACAGCTACCCAATACAGCACCTACGAGGACTGAATGTGAATCGCCGTCGCTAAGCTTGTCATCGGCAACATACCAAAGCGTATGTTGTAGCGGATCGAGATAGCTGTATATATTGCCAAGCTGAACGGTATCGCGATGAAACCGGTATACGATATTCCCGTTATATTGACCCTGAGCGATCTTTATCCGCTTTTTATCGCGTGATTGACCCGCAGACAGTATCGTCCATTCCCCATCGGCAAAGGGCGGAAGTGACCATAAAATCTTGAGACTGCCAGGTGCATCCGTTTCCTTCTGTACACTGTCTAGCGGCGTGATTGCATGCTCGGATGCCAGATTTATCCCATAACAACGATAGTAAAACATATAGCTAGATTATCCATTGCCGAAGAAAGATCGCCATATAAACAGCTGAGACCAAGGGGTGTACTTTGGCCATGGGTAAATCATCGCGGTTTAATAATCTGGCTATATGATCAATATCCATTATCTCCCTTACCGGATCGCCTTTCGCTATTGCCGCGATATCGGCCTGTTGCATTGGGCGTTGCCGTTGAAAGCGGTTAAAAAAGTCAGGAGAGAAAGCAGATTTGCTTGTTCGCGTCCGCTGCCTATCGGTCCAATATGGTGCCATAGCGCCCCGGAGCAAGCCTCTTGGATAGCCGTCCTGCATATGGCTTTTGCTGACGCTGACACGCCAAATTCAATCACATTTTCGTCCAGAAACGGATAGACCCGCTGTGCGCTGCTGTTTATCCCTAAAAAGCCGGGGCTAAAACCTGCTCGACCATAGTTTTGGATATTTGCCAACAGGGTTTCATGGTGTGACAACATGCTTTCCTGCCGCTTTCTATCAACATTGTCTTCCTTATAATCAGCCAAGAAACCCGGTTGAAAAAATTCCTGCCATGGTGATCCGTTCTCTAAGAGAGATCTTTTGAGTGGGGACAAAATATCAAGTTTTGTCTGTTTCCAAACAGATCGCTGGAATATCTCACTGCGTTGGAGCAAATTGCTTGTGACCCAGCCCAATTTGCCCTTCATGAATTCTTGCAGCAATAGGCCGTTACCATGGTAGCTTGGGCCAAATTCGCCAAAGGCCCCGTCCAGAACCAGATCAACATTATAGGCCGCTGCGTGCTCGCCAAATGCCGTATACTGATAGTGGGTGGACATCAGCAAGGGGCGATAATTGTCTGCGATCAATTGACCGATATCTGTAAATGGCCCCGCAGCATCATCCGGTCGCACCAGGTGCAGATCTATCTGCGGATTTTCCGCATAGTCGAGCACATATGCGGCATCATCTTCCGATGATATAGCGTTTGCTTTAAAATCAGAACTGGTCATTGCTAAAAGCGATCGTCCGGGATTTGCATGTTGATCGGCGGCGAGCATCGCCGTTGCTGACGAATCCAGACCACCGCTAAACAGTATCGCGGGTTTGCGGCTAAGTCCGATAAAGGAATTTACGCTGTTTTGCAGAATATGTCGCATCTGCTCATTGCTTTCGGTCACGGATAGCTTCGCTACCTCCGGACGGATCCGGCATTCAAAATAGCGTTTCTCGGTCTCTTCAGTGCCCTTGAAAGTCACAAAATGAGCGGGCCTTACGGCCTTCACTTTTTTGAAAAACCAGGGCCGATTGGTAATCCGCGCGAAATCGGGCACAGCCAAGCGCGCGACATCGCCCAGTTCGATTTCTGGCGGTGCACCTATTGCCCCGAATTTGTCCGGACGACTGGCAAATGCCAAGATGTTTTTATGCCGGATGTAGAATAGCGGATATTGGCCAAATTTATCCCGCGCAAGCCGGAGATTTCTGGTTTTACTATTCCAGATGATGCAAGAAAATTCGCCCGTCATCATTTCGAAGAGGCGCTCACCAATCTTGTCATAAGCGACTGCCAGAAATTGACTGGTGGAACAGGCATTCAGTTCGAGCTTGCTGCGGCCGAGATATCTTTCAATTTCGCGGCGGTTCCGGAGCAATCCGACAAACATGACACTGATATTCTCAAAATGACCAATCAGGCTATCTGCTTCGCTGCCCTTTGCGGACAAGCGTTTGCAATATCCGGCTGAAAACCCACCATGAGACTTAAAGCTATCCCAGGTTTCTTTTTTGGATTTGCGAACGATTGTTCCAAAACAGAAAACGGCCCGCCAACAAAATCGGGCGAGCCGTATATTCCGCAAAATTTATGAATGTCACGACAGAGTGACTATCAACTCGTCAACCTTAGCTCAGTGTATCATTCGGGAAGCCGCCGCTTCCGTCGAAGCCGTTGCCAGTGTTTGCTCCAAAGATGTTCGAGATCACACCAAATTCTTTGAATTCAGGAGTTTGATAGCCAGCTTTCGCTTTGACGGACTTGTTCGTGCCTTCGTGCATTTCCGTATTCTTGTTCATACTATTACCTTTTATTATTATGCCTGCTCATATCGAGAGCGCAAATTGAGCGCTTCATTCCGCAGAGCCGCTCAGTACACCGCCATCAATCATTTTTTAATCAAGATATTGATATCGTTTGTCAACCGATCTCTCTCAACATCAAAAATATCATACATCCGTGTTATGATCTCGTTAACATTGCCTGTCTCGCTGGCGATCGCCCAAAATTTCGCTCCGACATAATCTAACCCGAAATATTTCTCGCTTTCAGTGTTCAGCAAAACGACCTCACCCTCAACCTCTTGATAGATAACATCAGGGTTGATTTTTATATTTTGAACTAATAACATTTTTGCCCCTTATCGATATTTGGTGTTACGCGCATCTCAGCGACAAGCGTAAAAAATCAAGTCCTATCGTTCAATCTATGGCGGAATGCAATGAACAGGATACAAAGATTTCAGCGTTAATTCATTGCTGCATACTAACGCTGAAACTGGATAAGCTCTTAAGGCGAACACAAGGTTATTTGGTTGGCGGACAAAATCCGGACAGTTATCCCACAGCAGCTAGCTACCATGATAACGCAGGGCGTTCCTCACGAGGTCGCCTTCTGTCCCCGTCAGCCTTCAATAGGCAGATTGAAAGCATAGAATAAGTGAGTGTTATGGTTTCATTGCAGTGACTATATAGCGAATTGCGCAGATTTTTTTGAAGCACAATATGCAATATGTTGTGAGACAATGGTGAGAGACAATCGCTCCACCATCCAATCTAACTTATTGAAATTGTTAGAATGGTGAGCCCTGCTGGGTTCGAACCAGCGACCTACTGATTAAAAGCCCGGCGGAGTGGAGCTAACCTACGCTAATCATGGTCATTTTAGCGTTCGCGAGGCGCTAAAACCACGACATTCAGTCATTTCGCGTTAGTCAACGGCAGCAGAGGATAGCGGCCGTTCGGTGTTCAACGCGGTGTTTATGGAGAATGTCTTATGGCCGTTTTGAATTTAACAGAAGCCCGCATCAGAGAGTTGCCTTTGGGCTCAGGTATCCACCGAGATACGCAAGTAAAAGGCCTGATGGTGATCTGTCACAAGACCACCAAATCCTATGCCTGCCAAGGCGATGTCAGACGCAATGGCCGGCACATCCGCACCGTTCGGGCCAAGATTGATAGAGTGGATAGGATTGGCCTTCGTGAAGCCCGCAACAAAGCAAAGGCTTTGATGTCGCAAATTCAGTCCGGGATCGATCCGACCGATGGGCCCGAGGAAACGGCGATAACGCTAGAACGGGCAATGGAAGCTCATATCGAAGAAAAGCCGCTGCGGCAGCGGAGCGAAGAAGGCTATCGCTACCATCTCAACCACTATCTCAAGCATTGGCGAAAAAAGGCCGTGGCCGATATTTCACGGCAAATGGTGCGCGATCTGTATGCCGAGATGAAGCGTAAGAATGGAAATACCACCGCCGGTTCGGTGATGCGGACACTCAGGGCGGTAATAAACACTGCCATGCGAATTGATGAAACTCTGACCGGTAATCCGGTTGCGGCCCTGCATGTGCCTTCCAATAAGCGGCGCAAGGTCGCGCCGCTTGATATTCCTGATTGGTGGGAGCGGGTTATGAGATTGAAGCCGCAGCGCCGTGATCTGCATGTTGCCATGTTGTTGACGGGCGCTCGGCGCTCATCAATCTTGCAGATAAAACGGAGGATGTTGACCTTGAGCGGCGCATTCTGACGCTGACCCACATGAAGACCAGTGATGAACCCCTTCAGCTTCCGATTGGCAATCGGCTCGCCATGATTTTGGAGGAAAGGATGCGGGCTGATGCTCCGCTCGGGAGCGATTGGCTCTGGCCTTCGTCGAATAGCCGTAGCGGACACATTGCAGAGCCTCGGGATGAAGGATTGCCCAGCCCACATGAATACCGCCACCACGCCCGAACGCTCTATATTGCCGCAGGCGTTCCCTATGCGGAAAGCGCTTTGTTGCTAGGCCAGAAACTGCCGGGCGCTTCGGGTGGCTATGTCCATGCCTCACACCTTGTAGAACAGCTCAGAGGCTATGTTCAGGCACTCGAAGATATGATCTTTGGCTCTGCAGGGGCAAAGTTCACCGAAGCTCCTGACGGCACTGTAATCGATCCTATGGGATTCAAATTGGTGCTGCCTGCCCCTGAATGATGGGATAACGGCGAGACGCTGTCAGATACCTGAAATGGGCAAGTCCCAATCGAGAGGCCGGACCTGCGGGTTACGGTCTCTCTACTTTCAGGAGCCGTCCGTGTCCAACATAACCCTCGAAGCCATTCGCACTATTGTGCGTGAAGAACTGGCCAAACCTTCAACGCCGTGGCTCGATAGCGAAGCGGCAGCATCCTATCTCGGATCGACCGCCGGAACGCTCCGCAATTGGCGAGCGACCGGTAAGGGACCAAAATATCATGTCGTGCAGGACCGGCTGATCCGGTATCATGTCGATGATCTGGATGACTTCGTTCGCAACGGTCGCTGACCGTTTGCTCAACTCACTTTAGACATCTTCCCAACAAATCGCTGGTACTAAGGCGGCGTTTATGAATGCATGACTATGCTTCTTGCAATCCACAAGGAGCCTAGAATGAACGACTTCATCGCCCATCAAGAAGGTGAACTGCTGACCACGAAAGAAGCGGCAGCTTATCTGCGATCTACTGAAAACAGCCTGCGTAGCAGCAGATGCACCGGTCACGGACCACCTTCACATAAGATCGGCTCGGCCGTGCTCTACAAGCGCAACGAACTTGATCATTATCTGGCCAATCTCAAGCCTTACATCGAACGTAGGCGCGACAACAAACTCGCCAAAATTGATAAAAGAAGGGCGCTCTCAACATGGATTGAGAGCGCCCTAAGAAATAGCCGTTGGAATGGGATGTCCACAACTCTACAAGAACTATAAACCCCTGAGAATTAGGATTTAAATGTGCCTGACAAGATTACCAATAAGCCCTCCGCTCCTCCCAAGCAGCCAGCATTTGAGTTCGCACCTCACGAACTAGAGCAGTTTCGCGGCACTGGTTATGAATTCGTCCGTCTTAATGTGCCGAACGCGCTTGATGCGCGTGGCAGGCCCATTGGGAAGGCTCCCGGTCATGGATGGCGGACAACCGATCCGCTTGACGTTGATGACGCCAAGGAATTGCTCGACGGTGGTACAAATGTAGGCGTTCGCCTGCGTGACACCGATCTGGTTATTGATGTGGACCCACGCGCATTCGATGAGGGGGATGATCCGGTTCCGCGGTTGGAGGCCGATCTTGGTATCAAATTGGACAAATGGCCCAAGGTTGAAACGGGCTCGGATGGCAGTCACTACTACATGACGTTGCCCGCCGGTACGCTCGTTCAGGATACCGTTGAAGCCTATCCCGGTATCGAGTTCAAAGCGCACGGACGCCAGATGGTAGCGCCGGGCAGCAGCCACCCTGCAACAGGCAGGCCATATCGTTGGGATCCGCTTGCCGAACCGGTTGCAGGCACTTCACCAGCTCCAAACGTTTTGATCGATCTGATCCGCCGACCTGATGTTGCTGCTTCTGTCGGTGCGGGCGAGTTTGAGCCGGAACAAATCGAACTGATGCTGACTGGTCTCGACGCTTCAAATTACCGTGACCAGAGCAAATGGCTTGAAATGATGATGGCTTGCCACCACGCATCGGCAGGAGAGGCGAGAGAAGAATTCATTGCCTGGTCTACTTCAGACCCCGAATACGCCGACGATGAATATGTGATCGGTCGGCGATGGGATAGCCTTCACGGAGATGATGGCGGAAAACGGGTGACTGTCAGGACGTTGTTCAAAGCGCTCTATGACGCAGACCATGCCGACCTAGTCGAGGCAGTCACGCGGTCCACTCCTTTGGAGGACTTTCCTATTGGCGACCTACCCGACTGGAGCCCGCCTGATAGCAGCGGCGACCGCCGTATACATGCGCTGGCGGAAAAGTGGGTATGGGTGACTAAGGCGGAACAATTCGTCAGCAGGCGCGATTGTCAGAGATTGAGCCCGTTCCAGTTCAAGTCGCACTATCAGCACCTGTGGAAGGGGAAGGGAGATATCCTTGCTTCCGTGTGGAACGGAAAGCTGCCAATCAGTAAATACGCGCACTGTGTATACGTACCCGGTGACGGCGAGGTAATCGCCGGTGGAAAATGGGATGGAGCCTATAACACCTGGCGGAAGGGTGGGTCGTGCCCAAGCAGGACGACGCGCTAGCTCAAGTATTCCTTGACCACATGGCGTATCTGCTGCCGGACGAAACTGAGCGTGCCTACGCGCTCGACTACCTCTCCTTTCTGGTGGCCAATGATGTGCAGAAAGTGCACTTCGCCATGCTTATCCAAGGGGAGCCAGGCAGTGGCAAGAGCTTCATCGGCGAGCTGATGGAGCGCATGGTCGGCATACGTAACGTGCGGATGGTCAAGAGCCAGGAGCTCACCAAGGAGTACACCGGGTGGCAGGAAGGCACCCAGCTCGCCGTGGTCGAAGAAATTATGGCGTTTGGCCGTCGGGAAATTGCAAACGAGCTAAAAACCGTCATCACCGGCGACGAGCTACGTATCCGCCGCATGAGGACGGACACATACGAGGTGCCCAACCGGCTTAACCTCATCTGCTTTACGAACTTCAAGGATGCAGTGCCGATCGATGCCGGTGACCGTAGATGGCTGACCATCTTCTCTCCGGCGAAGCCGAGGGATGCAGACTATTATACCGAGCTGTTTGACCGGCTGAAGGGCGATGAATTCCCTGCGGCTGTCAAGTGGATGCTTCAGAACCACGAGGCGAAGCTGAGCCCGAAAGGCGTGGCGCCAATGACCACGGGCAAAGCCGAGATGCGGAACATGAGCGTCGGCGACCTGGAGCAGTACTTGGACGAACTGATGGAGGAGGGGGCTGGGCCACTCGCCTACGAGCTCGTACGGGTGGATGACGTGTGGGCAATGGTGAAGGGCGACTTCAAAGCCACCCGCAATGGTCGCAGCAGGGTCATTGAGTGGCTGAAGTCCAAGGGCGCGGTGCAGCACAGCCGCTACACCAAAAAGGATGGAACAGGTCGGTACGCCTATGCCCTTTGGTCCCTAGACAACCACGCCAAGTGGGATACCGCCGGACCGGCCTCGCGCATCGATGCCTGGATCAAGCATTGGGAGGGGTGATGGGTAGACAGGTGGTTGGGCCGCGACATCCTCGTCTTACGAGCAAAGGGTGGCCAAATACGGTAGACAGGTGGCTCTGGTAGACGAGTGGGTAGACATGCGCCACCTGTCTACCGAAAAGGCGAGCGTTTCTAAGGTTTTGAGCGGGGGTAGACAGGGTAGACAAGTGGTTTTAGGTTTAATAGAATATAGAATAAAAGTACGTTATTTCTGTACACCACTGGGTATTACGGCACCAATGCAGCTCTATACCGGCTTAACAGAAAACCGCCTGTCTACCTGTCTACCCGGTCTACCCCTGGCCGAATGTCCCCTCCGTCCGATCCCAAAAGGCGCGCACGCCCGCATCATGCGCGCACGTATGCACGCGTGGGAACCACCCACTGATCGAGGATCGTATGTTTCAAGCTTGAAAAGTAGAATGCTTTCTAGCGTTTGGCCTTTTGCGTAGAGCCCGAGCACCGGATCAGGGACCGAAAGCCCAATCGGAAAGCTGATTTTCTAATGAAGCTCCGGGCGTGGTTATAAGGCTCGTCAAGGATGAAGGCAGATCATGACGTTGGTCAATCTGTGAATATTTGAAGCATGAGATGACCGTAACAATTTGGCCACCTTCTTCTGTGGATAATGTGTGTACAGATATTTTCGAGTAAATTGCTGTTCACTCTTGCGCTTTATCGAAAGGTGCGGAACTCTTGGGATTCGCGGGAATCCAGCATCAACCGGCGTCCGGTAAAGCGAATAAATTATACGACAAGCAGAGTCGTTAAAACAGCGCTTAACCCCTTGCATAAAATTTTGGTTCAGCCACTATAAGTTGTGGTGAGCCAAGGGGGCACACCACTGGAGCGGGTGGATGGCGAATAACTAAACCGAGGCTATCTAGGCATCTCAGACCTTTGGAAAGGTCGGAGGTTGTAAGGTTTAGCTATTCGCCATCGTTTTTACCCGTTAGGTAGCGATGCATTGTTCGCACAGAGCAAACGGTTTTCCAAGCAAAAATTTGTAGGTCATCATATTTCGCTGGCACACAACTTGTTACCTGCGAGGCATACGCCCGCAATGGCTGGATCACCTAAAAAGCGAGCAAGACGGGAACGCATGGCGGCTGCGGTTGACCCACTCGATGAGCCGGCGAAGGTAAATCGACCACCACTGGACGCGATACCCTACAATAAGCTGGCACTGACCGATGACGGGCGCGAAGCTGTCGCACGGGCGCTTCTGGATGGATATGCCCGAAACCAGATCGCCAAAGCACTCGGCACCACAGTCGCCACCCTGCGCCGGATCATCAACGACGACTCGGTCCTGACCGATGCGGTTGATTGTCGCAAAGATGTCGAGGAACAGGAGCTCCGCGACATCCTGATGGGCCAAGCCCGCATGGGCGACACCGTGGCCGGTATTTTTCTGGCGAAAGCCCAGTTCGGCTGGCGCGATCGCGATGATGCTAAAGTTAAACTAGAAACCGATGCGGGCGGGGGTGTCTTGGTCGTACCCGGCACTATGCCACTTGACGAGTGGAGCTTGGCTGCGCTTAAACAGCAGAAGCAGTATCGGGAAGCGAGCGACGAGGTCCAGAATCAATTAGCCGATGCTCGCAAAGAAGCCCATCGCCAAGATCCGGTACGAACCGGCACACCCGGTATCGAAGGCCTTCGGCTCCGTAAGCCAACCAAGGGTGAAATACCCAACTGATTAGAAATCTGGTGGGGCGAGGAAGGGAAGGCTAACGCTTCTAGCAACTTGGCCTTCCCAACTACCCGGAAGCACCGGATCAGGCACAGAAGGTCAACTCTCGCGCCGTACTCTAGCCTCCCTGTCGGTTGGTATATTTGGGTTTACCTTCCGCATTTTGCTCCGATACCAGGCCACGGAGTCTCGACTGGTCTGTGCGTGGGGAAATTTGGCCAGCACCTTGGCTAGCACCTCCTCGTTCGTAAGCCCATTGCCTATCTCTAATTCGGCCAGTTTGCCGACCGTGTGGCCCCAGTGCTCTGTAAGCAGATAACTGTTGATCGCTTCACGAGCGGCATCTGCGATCGTGACACCCATATCCTCCGCTACTTCTTCCAGTCCAATATACTGGTCGTCCTGAACCGCGATCGAGATGCGCTTCAATCTTCTGCCCGGTGATGGCTTGTCACCACTCATATCCTTAATCTCCTTAAAAGCCGCTCCAAGCAGCCCAAGGCTCTTAACAGCCAAATATTTTTCTTGCAACGCGAATGCGAATCAATTAGCGGGCCGTCCATCGGGTCGAGAAGCGGCCCGAAGCGGCTTCAAGCCGCTCCACAATAATGGAGTATAAATGATGAAAAATGTAAACATTCGAGCTTTGCTTGGTCAGAAATCCGACGACTTCACTGATGTTGTGATCCGAGTATCGGACGACACAATGTCGCATGGGTGGAAGAGCTTCGAAAAGCTCATCAAGGACTCGCCTGACTATTGTCACATGGTGGGAGAGCTGGAAAATGACCCCGAGTTTCATTTTGACGATGACGAACTCAAACTACTGGCTGGGGCATTCTTAGCCTCGTCAGAACGTCTGCCAGCTGGCCCTCACGAGTATCTCAGGTGGATTGATGCCTACGACAGTGAATTGTCCGGTCGACAGTATATTGATGAGTTTATGGCACAGCGCATCAAGGCCGATTGTAAAGGCATTTTTATCAACTGGATGATGAAACACTGGAAGGCCTCGGTGAAAGAATAACTGCTTTCAAGCGTGAGAAAGCTGAACGAAAGGCGCAGATTGCAGCGGCACATCGCGTAATGGAAGCGGCCAAAAAGGTTGAGTGCGAGCACGCTATGGAGGGCGCCAGCACTGCTGAGGTTTGCGAAGCACTCTTCGCGTCATTCGATGGCGACGATCTTATGGATATTATCACCGTTATCGGAAAGGTTATCAAACAGGACGCCTGACAAACAATCGGCGGTTAAACTCGCTGAAAGTCCAACCGATCCAAGCCTATGTCCGTCGCGGTCGACCCAAAACACCGCGGCGGACACCGTGTCGGCTATTCGCTGGTACGAAATCACTCCCGGTAAGCGCATTCATCAATTCGTGTCGAGTTCGAAGCGAATGCGCTTCGCCCAAGGTCTGCAAGTGGCGGGCCGCTGACCTGGCGTGTGCCGGGCATGGTCGAAAACTGAAGCCTCGAGCGCGATGCTTGAACCTTTTGAGGAGTAGAACATGCCCACACCCACTGCAAAACTCGGCGCCGCTTGGATGGATGATAATGACATCCGCCACGCCGTTGCCAAAGTCCAAACCAACCGCAATCAGCACGATGCCTTACTTCGCAAAATGAACCAGAAACTGGACATCCATGCCGACAGCGTGAAACGTTCATTGTCCGATGTAGGATTGCCAAACGCTAAGGCGATCATCAACACGGCAGTCTCCAGTCGACGCGGCGACTTTGCCCGTGAAAGTGCAGATACCCGCAAAGCCTACATGCGGGAGCTGACGGAAACGGCCGAGCGGGTAAAATCTGCATCGAGCCACTACCGCTCGCCTATGCAAATGTTGATGCGTTCAAACCTCGGCAGCGAAAAGCGCAGTCGGCTAATGCAGCAGATCGAACATTCTGGTCCGGTTGAGTTAGCCAGCCTGGCCGAGTTCGCCGCTGCCAAGTGCGATGGTGATCTGGCCGCTGCTTTGTGCAGCAAGGTTTCAAGCATGAAGGTCGATGACCGGCCATTCAGCCCGAACGATCTAGCCGATGTTATTTGCGGGGAATTGCACAGAGAATTGAGCCAAGCATTGGTCGAATGCGAACGCCGTGTCCTTGAATCTCTGCAATCCGACACTGAATTCGAAACCGGCAAAGCCAATCCGCAGCGCTCCATTCAGATAGCCCTTCTCAAGAAGCGTGAGAAAGAAATTGGTGCCTACGTCCCAGATGATGAAGCCGAAGAATTGGCGGCATAAGAAATATCCCTCCCAGAAACCAAAGGAATTAGGCCATGGCCATTTTTGCATTCTACCCCGTTGAAGCCGTCAACCGCCGTGCAGACGGTATCAATTTTGTCATAGCCGAAGGTGTTGATGAGGCAGCAGCCCGTTCTGCCGCATCCGTGCTGATCGGTGCGTCCAATCTATCCGCTTGGACTGCTGTGTCGGTTGAAGCGGGCATGGACCCAGTCGCTGTCGAGGGCATGCCGGTTGGCGCCCCTGACAGCACCACGTGGCCAAACCGCACTCGCGGCAATGCGACGCTCGGCGCATGACCCGGCATCTCGACTTGAATGAGTTTGAGGACCTTGACCCCGAAGTAATTTTTGAAGGTCACCGCCGTTTGCGGGGCTATCAGGCAATCGACCTTCACGAGGCAATCGTGCTGTTCGGTTGGCGAGGCCATGTAGATCTCATGCCAATCATTGCCAGAGACCGCATCGTCCTTTTACTCAAGTTTCTCGGTTATCGCGAAACTTGGGCAGGGGAGGTTGGCGAGCCTACGTTTGGCCTAATGTGGCTGCGCGGCTCTTGGCCAAGTGATGCTGCCGCGCTGCGCGGCATTCCTTCCTGCCAGATTGAAGAATGCCACTGACCTTCAAATATATCGAAAATATTGGCCCGACCGGTGCTCCCGGTCGGGCCTTTTTACGTCATGGTTTCCGCTGAAGGAGAAAGCCATGCAAAAAGATGCCTGTAAATTCACCGGATTGCATCGCTACAGACTCTCGGTGACAGAAAGCTGCCGATCATGTGGTCACGACCGCCGAACGTCTAGAACGAGCCGTATGGCGTTATGGCTGGTTCCAACTGGACTGTGGGCGAATGCATTTCTGCTGATTGCCCTAGTGATGAGGTAGAAATTTCGATATCATAGCCTCCCGTTTTCGTTTGGTATAAATATTCAGTCGCACTCCCGATCATGTTCGCAGTCGGTCGCCTTTGTAATATTTATCGAGCATCAGAATTGAAGGGGGTTCGCTTTTCGTTCTTTTGGCGCTATCGAAATCCTGGAGAATCTCAGCAAGGATTAAAAATGAAGGCGATTGAACTGTTCGTTGGAGCCGGTGGAATGGCCTTGGGTGGTTCTGCCGCAGGGTTGCGTCCTTTGGCAGTGTTCGATTGGGATAAATGGGCCTGCGAAACGATACGCGAGAACGCACGAAGCGAAATTGAGCCATTTCGCAATTGGCCAGTCGAACAGATCGATATCCGTGATTACAGTTTTAAAGCGTTCAACAATAAAGTAGAAATCGTAACCGGTGGACCTCCGTGTCAACCATTCTCATTGGGCGGGCGACATCGAGCATACGATGACACGAGAGACTTGTTTCCTCAAGCGGTTCGCGCGGTTCGGGAGACTCGCCCGAAGGCGTTTGTCTTCGAGAATGTAAAGGGTTTAACCCGACAGACTTTTGTAAATTATTTTGAATATATTAAACTTCAGCTGCGCTTTCCTGACGTTGAGCGTGCACAAAATGACGATTGGCTTGACCACCTGAGGCAGCTGGAAGAAGTCGAGTCTTCGAACACCTACAAAGGTCTGCGCTATCAAGTTCTGGCAGAGGTATTAAATGCAGCAGATTTTGGGGTCCCTCAGCGCAGAGAGCGTGTTTTCTTTGTGGGGATTAGGAGTGACCTAAACGCGAAATGGCACTTCCCAAAAGCTACACACTCTCGTCATGCTTTGGCTTGGGATAAATGGGAAACCGATGCCTACTGGGAGCGCGCGCGCGTGTCACTGAAAGAGCGCGAGCTTATAAAGTTCAAAAGAGCTTCGGCGTTGCAGGATCCAGGAGAGAAGAAGCCCTGGCGTACCGTTCGAGAGGCGCTTCTCGACTTGCCTGACCCCCAACTTGAGCCAAAGGCGTCAAAGAGGTTTTTAAATCACGATTTTCAACACGGTGCTCGCTCATACAAAGGTCACACAGGCAGTCCGCTGGATGAACCTGCAAAAACGCTAAAAGCGGGGGTCCATGGTGTTCCAGGTGGTGAAAACATGTTGCGACGTCCGGATGGGACAGTGCGCTATTTCAGTATAAGGGAATGCGCGCGACTACAGCGTTTTCCGGATGAAATGGAGCTTCATGGGTCATGGTCAGAGTGCATGCGGCAGCTCGGCAACGCTGTACCGGTAGACTTGGCTCAAAAAGTCATTGAAAGTGTTGTGGCGGCAATCAAGCGAACCTCATGATACGATCGTACATTTTGCGCAGAACAGGGTCACTAATGCCCGCACCCAACTCCGAAACTCGCTGATCAATCAACCGCCGAGCGTCACCTGCTCTCGACTTAGACCCCGCTGGTCTCCCGGCTCTACCCGGGTGCAATGAGTCCCAAAGTGATGGCCTTCCACCCATTCGGTTCTTTCCGACAACTTTGCTACCGAAACTCATCCCGTTCCAGGGAGGACGGAATACGCTAATCAAGACGCTTTCGGCCAAAGCAATATATGCGTCATTCAGAACAAGGTATCGACAAGAAAAATCGGACTTATCAAGGCAGCTTACCGCGTCAATTGAATCTGCGTGCTGGTTGATTCTGTCGTAAAGTTTTCGCGCAGAACTGGTGGCCGGGTTGAAGCCTTGTTTCGCGCTTTGACCAGCGGCCTTCCCCACATACACCGGAAATGATTTGCCTGCTCCCGATAATCGAGTGAGACCCTGATATGCAGGATGGGAACCGCTATAGTATAGTGCATAGACTCCCGCCCCAGCAAATGGCTGACTTGGTGGCATTGGAGATACTAGGCTGTCCAGCAGTTCGACGCAAGTGTTACGCCCACATTCTCAACCGCGAGGGGATCAAAGCTTCCCATAACTAGGTTCCAGATCGCATTGAAACTATATCACACTTCTAATTTCTAGCTCCGCTTGTCGGTGAGTCCAAGAAATTCCTCCAGAATTGATACACGAGCGCTGATAGCTGAAGCATCGTTGGATGATTGCGCGAGCTCATCATACTCGATCCAGCGATAGTTAACTCCCTCCTGCTCATTTTCAAACAATTCTCGGTTACTTGCTCGTTGAACTTCGAAGCGCATTAATTTCTGTCGCTTAATGTTTGCTTTCTCATTCCGACCAAAGAGGATGTAATAAACCACAGCCATGCCAGTTGAGCGAAGTAGCGTGTCTTTATCCTCGAAAACTGAGCACATAGTATTCAATGTCTTTTTTGTGCCGTCCTTCGCTGCGGAAAATCAGATTCTATCTTCTCTCTATTACCCTTAACAAAATCATCCAGCCTAGCTCTCTTAGTGTCAACGATCGTCTCAGAATGCTCCTGCAAAAGGAGCTTAGTTGCAACGTCAAAATGTCGATACCGAGTGTCCGGGAATTTTACTTTTGATTTGAAAAATTCGTGACCGGCAACCGCTTTGATGATCTTAGGCAGCGGCCCACCGTATGCATTTCGCTTTTCTGCCGCATTAAGCGGTACAGCTTCATTGAGCCTCGAAAACATGTCCTCGATAAAGTCCAGGTCGTCTGTCGTAACCAGCATTATTGTCAAGCTGCGCGCATGAAATTTAATTAACAGACGAGGGTATTCGGCCTGAATCTCATTAAATGTCATGCCTGCGGCATCGAGTTTTTCGTTGTCAAAAAAGACGAAGTCTTCGTCCAATGCAAACTTACCGTCGATAAATTCCCATACAGCTTCTAGGCGCTGTCTTCCATCGATGATGGCATATTCAAAATCGGGCTTTAAATAATTTCCTCGAAGGCGATGAAAATAGAGTTTAGGAATATCATAGCCATTTAAAAGTGAGTCTATGAAGAGCTGCTTTTTCTTCTTAGACCAGACTCCTCCAGGGCGCTGATAATCAGGATCAATTACAATCTGCTCTCGAATATCGCTAAGCGCCAGAACCGACGAATCAGACATTTCGTTGATCTCGAAATTTTTCATTTAGAACCTCCGATGACCTGAGCTCGAGCGTGGTTTGCTACATTAGCTAGGTCCGGAAATAGCGAGAGTCTTGTAAGGTTTAACATTTCTAAATCCCTTCTCAGTTCTGCGATCACGTCGGTGGGAATGATATACCTCCATATGTGGGCCAATCGATTTCCGTCGTTAAGGGGCTCCAGATTGCTATGATGGATAGTGAAAACACCCTGTTGAACTTGAATGCGGGAATTGTTTCTAGTTGCTATTGCCGCAATCGGCTCCAGCCCCATTTTGGTTCTACCGACTTTCGAAGGCAGATAAGGCTCAAGATCCTCATCGTCGTCAAAGCCGGGAATGTCAGCTTCGTGGTCCTGCGTCCATTTCGACGTTAAATTCAGCCCAATCGGATCAATCGCCCAGAGCGCTGCATATGAGTCTGGCGAATCCGCCAAGTCGCCATCCAAAGCGAAGTAGAGGCCAATGAGCGCGCTTTCGGTCCAATCCAGGAGCCTTGTCGGCAAGCCGAAGTGTTGCATTACAAATAGCCATTCCCATTCAGTGGTGGGTCGAGAAGTAACGTGAGAAAAGGCATTTTGCTTGAAGCGCTTAAAGAGTGTCCTTTCCGCATCGATACCGCCGTGTCTCTTTATTCCCGGCTCAAGGTCCCAATCTGCATTCCGTTGTCCGCGGAACCAGGTTGGCCTATTGCTGGGAAGATTATCCTTCAAGTGCTCGATCAGATCACTAAGTGAACGTACCTCTCTATCTTCGAACTTCATAAACACCGTCCCCCTGTAGTTTCGCGATCTAACTCACTCACAAGCATATAACTAGAGCGAAGTTACTCAGAGGTCGTCGGTGTTAATCCGGTGCTTGATTTATAGTCCGTGTACGCAGAGAAGCCCAAAATCTGCTCAACACTTTGATATATAAGGATAAAAGTGGTGAGCCCTGCTGGGTTCGAACCAGCGACCTACTGATTAAAAGTTTTTTTAAGCCGATTTTCTGATGTCCCACATTTTCTCTAAACATCTGATTTAATTATATAATTGAGAAATAATGTTCTTGATATGTTCCAGATAATCCCATAGTATCCTCTCGAAACGCTACCCGGGTAGCACGTTTTTCAGAGGACAAAATGCCAAATCAAATAAAGCTTACTGATGCTAAATTGAAAGCAGTGAAAGCACCATCACGAGGACGAGTGGAGCTCGCAGATAGTGATTGCGTGGGATTGCGCTTTGTAAAAGGATCGACAGGTAAATGTCGTTGGATTGTTCGAAAACGGGTTGCTGGAAAGTTTAGAAAGATCACTCTGGGAGACTATCCCGGGATTGGTCTGGCCCAGGCTAGGCAGAAAGCGCTCCAGGCTTGCGCTGACATTGAGAGCGGTCGAAAGGTAGCGAAACCTGATAAAAGATCGAACAAAACGGTTTCAGCATTGTGGAACACTTATGATCAGCAGCGTGTTGAGAACAAGCGATCTGCAAAGGAAATAAGGCGCATATTCAATAAGTACGTTTTACCGGAGCTTGGCGGTCGTCCGGTGGACGCCATAACGCGCACGGATGTTACTCGGTTAATTGATGGCATCGCTTATGGCGAGCGTCCTGCGCCGGTAATGGCCCGTCTTGTTGCTGCGCAAATGTCAGTGTTTTTCAATTGGGTTTTACCACGCATAGAAACTCTAGCGTACAACCCAGTAACAGCAGCAAGCAGACCACCAGCACCGAAACCTCGTGATCGGGTTTTGTCGAATGAAGAATTGAAAAGCCTTTGGAAGGCTATTGAAAATCAGCCATTTCCTTGGCAGCATAGTTTGAAACTCATGCTGTTCACCGCTGCACGGCGAAGCGAGGTATTTGGAGCTGAACGTGCAGAGTTTGATTTAGAAGAAAAAGTCTGGAACTTACCAGCGTCGAGCGCAAAAATAGCAACGCTGTAATCATTCCACTTTCCGTCGAAGCTTGCCATGTCATTTCAGGTTGCCCGGTTACTGATGGTAGCAGCAAGCTGTTTCCTTCGGCGACAAATCCAAAAACTAGTGCGTCAGGTATATCCAAATTGTTGCGACGGTTGAGGGCCGACATTCAATCTGATTTGCAACGTCCGGTTCTGCATTGGACCTTACATGACATCCGGCGGACTGTTGCTACAAACCTGCAGCGGTTGGGAGTAAGGCTAGAAGTGACCGAAGCAATTCTCAACCACATCAGCGGTTCTCAGGCTGGGATTGTCAAGGTTTACCAACGATATAACTGGATGGATGAAAAACGCGAGGCGTTGCAACTTTGGTCTGATGATCTTGTTCGTATCTGTGACTGCAGCACACAGTAAGCTATTTGGTATCCCCAACCCAATCAACCGTGATCGAATCCACTCCAGTTTTTACGCCCTCAACCAAAATAATGCGATTATCTTCGGGAATTTCGATATCCTGTAAATCCAGTTTCCATACACTTTCATCATCACATTGCAGGACGTAACGCCGGTCCCCTTTGATGAGTTTTCCAGTGAGCCGTAGACGGTTTGAGTTTGAATGGTTCATGATTGAGCGTTCTCTGTCCTACAGTCGTGATTCTGTCCAGCGCGCAAGGACCTTCTTTACGTAATACCGAGTTTCCCGGTATCGGGGAATGCCTTTGGCTTTCAGCACAGCGTTAGGTCCGGCATTATATGCTGCCAGCGCCAAGTGGATTGCGCCGAACTTATCCAGCATTTGTTTTAGATACCGTGCTCCCCCGTCAATATTGGTTGAAGGATCAAACCGGTTTTAACGCCAAGATCAGACGCGGTTCCAGGCATCAACTGCGTCAGTCCGCCAGCACCTGCTGGACTAACAGCCATAGGATTGTAACGCGATTCCTGCCAAATTAGAGCATCGAGTAACCCAAAGGGTAGGGCGTGTTTCCTTTCGGCTGCCCTAATGGAGCTTAGGTAAATAGACCGCCTGAAAGAGGCCGTTCTGCTGAGCCGAGTAGGTTTTTCTTTTGTAGATTGTTTCTGGCACCGTCATGAACTGCCGATGCCTTGGAGACAGGTTGTAATGGTCTTTCTGGCTGCCAAATTCCATGTTGGAACAGCTGAAACGTTGAATTTCCACCTGTCTGCTGATTCCCAAGTTCCGTTACAGGAGCGCTATTGTTTTCCTGTAAACTCACGTCCTGTGCCCATGCCACGCTTGAGCACAACGTAATCGTAAACAGTCCCATTGATAGCATCTTTGCCAAAATTCATCTCCATTTTGCATCGAATCGAATGAGAACATAAATAGAACATATAGCTGTAGGAAAGCGTTTTCTTACGTGTTGAAGAGGGGAGGCTGCCGGGAAGGGGAGAACTGGCGCAGATGCAAGGAACTCCTAAATGTCCCGTAACGTCCTAACTAATCCCACATCATACCTCGAGAATACTGCCAGACAGATTTGTGAAAAATTTTCTGGCTATTGGAAAATGATAAAGGGATGTGCTGCTGCCCGGCACATGACGATAATACGCCATCACTTGGTGTCAGTATTGGCCGAAACGCGATTCTCTTCCACTGTTTTGCAGGCTGTCCGCAGAAAGACGTGATTGCGGGTTTTGAGCGCCAAGGTGTGACTGCGCGCAGTCTGTTCAGCGGAAGTTCGGTTTCAATTCCCGCAGCTAGTCCCAAAGAGCTAAAACCGAGCGTCAATGCACAGCGGCTCTGGCGGCAGGCTCAGCGCCTGCAAGGAACTATTGCGCAGACTTATCTCAAAAAGCGTTTAGTCAATATGACTTCCCTCGAATTACGCTTTCTTGACCGCACGCCTCTTGGTCCCAAAGGCCATGTCCGCTTCTTGCCAGCGATGTTGGCAGCGGTGCGCACAGATGCGTATATTATGGCCATTCACCGGACTTTCCTGCTTCCCGATGGTTCAGGCCAGGCTGATTTCATCAAACCCAA
>NZ_PYIA01000104.1:0-118910 GCF_013265645.1 Sphingopyxis sp. BSNA05
GGGCAATCGGCGCGTCAGGATTGCGCACGATGATGCGGTCGAAATCAGGCGTGCCGGGAAAGGCCGTGATCCCGTCTGCCAAATCGCCTTCACAAATGGCCTCACCTGCGACAATTGTGCATTCTGGATCAATGCCGGGGCTAACCTGCTGGGCCTGCGCCATACCTGATCCAAACACCAGCGTTGTTCCTAGCGCCGCCGCAGCCGAGCTAAGCTTTAGTGCTTTGCGATAGTTTTCCGTCCGATTGATCCGGTGTGCACGATCCAGCATCCGTCTTTCTCCAACTTGTGGGCTCGCGAAAAACGATCCCTCAAAATAGAAGGCGCAGAAACGCTCTCGAAGAGCTCAAAAATTCTCAAAAATTTGGCCACGAGCAAGTAGGAGGAAACTGCCGAGCGGATGCCAGTTAGAACTGAGACCTTTCGGCACGGCGCATGTCGACTGTCGCAAGATATAATTCAAACAAAAGCAGACGGTCAGCTTCCGGCCCGTTACGAGCCTTTTGTTCTGTCCGATTTATTGGCAGGTTTCAGCTAACCGATATCTCGCGCTAAACGACAGCAATTGAGGAGAATGCCGCCTGCCAGCTTTTATTTCCATCTTATCAGGTCGAACGCCAGAACCTAGGTGATAAGCGGTCTGTCTGGTTTATTTGAACCGACCAGGAAAAGTAGCCGCTTCGATTGGTGTCTCAATGAAAGATTTATCGTTCATGTTGCACCTGCGAACAGAAAGGCGTTAGACTGGCTAAAGTCACTTCCGCAACCGGAGTCGCAATTGCGTATTGCTGTTATCGATGAAAACCCCGTTCGCGCGGCCATAATTGAAGACGGGCTTGCCGAAGTGGGTGAGCGCGATGTTTTGTGATTTCCGAGCGCTCGGGGATGCGCGCGCGATTGAAACGATAGACCCGGATGTCATCCTGATCGACCTCGGCAATCCATCCCGGGATATGCTCGAGGAATATTTTGCCGTCAGCCGTGCGGTTTCCCGCCCGATTGCCATGTTTGTCGAGCAATCGGATGAAGATACGATTGCCGCAGCCATTGATGCAGGGGTTTCTGCCTATATTGTCGATGGGCTTTCACAGCGCCGTATGAAGCCCATACTCGATTTGGCCGTAAGACGGTTTCAGGCCTTTTCTCGCTTGCAAGCGGAGCTGAAAGAAGCGCGCGATGCGCTGTCCGATCGGACAATTATCGACAATGCCAAGAAAATATTGATCGAGAAGCGGAAGATCAGTGAACCGGAAGCGCACAAGCTGCTCCGCGATCACGCCATGAACAGCAACAAACGCATGGCGGAGGTCGCCGAGGCCATCGTCACGGCCGAGACACTATTGGGAGGCGGGCTGTGAGCATCGACCAAATGAATATCGGGTTTCTGCCGCTGGTCGATGCGGCTTTGCCGATTTTGGCCCAGGAACATGGCTTTGCCGAAGAACAGGGACTGCATCTGAACTTCATTCGGGATGTCAGTTGGGCATCGGTACTGGACAGGCTGCTTTATGGCCATACAGACGCCGCACATTTGCTCGCACCGCTTGCTATTGCCACGACGCTCGGCCGGGGGCGACCGGCCAAGGCGCTGGCGGTTCCGTTCGTCCTGAGCCTGAACGGTAATGCGATTACAATGTCCCACGCGCTGGCCGACAAGGTAGCGCCAGCCGGCATGCTGGGTGACCCGGTCTCCGTCGGTGAAAAGCTGAAGAGCGAAGTTGCAAAACGTGCGGCCGCAGGATGTCGCATACGATTTGGTGTTGTTCACCGCTATTCCGGTCACAATTACAAGCTGCGCTATTGGCTGGCACAATGCGGTATCGCGCCGGACACCGATGTTGATATCGTAACCATCGCGCCACCGTTCGCCGCCGATGCTCTGGCCAATGACGAGGTAGACGGAATATGTGTCGGCGAGCCATGGAACAGCGTTGCTGTGGAGCGCGGCGTAGGTCGTATCGTTCTGGTCACGGCGCAAATCTGGAGGCGTGGCGTTGAAAAGGTGCTGGCCATGCCGGCCGAAAAGCTTGAGGATGACCGGGACAAGATTGAACGTCTGGTGCGGGCGCTGCATTTTGCCGCCAGACATTTTGTTGATCCGGCAAATTGGGATACCAATGCCGAGATACTTGCCCGCAAGAATTATCTTGATGGCTCGGCGAAGCTGATAAACCGGGCGATATCGGATCAGATCATGCTGACCGCGGGCGCGCAGCCGCTCGATGTGCCCGATTTCATGTTCCAGTACCGGGAGGCTGCGAATTTTCCGTGGAAAAGTCAGGCGGCATGGCTCTATTCTCAAATGCTGCGCTGGGATCATCTAACCTATAATGCGGAGGATCAGTTGCGCGCCGAGGAGGTTTTCCGGCCCAATGTCTATCGTGCGGCGTTGAAGGGACTGGACACCCCGATACCTGGTGCCAATGCCAAACTGGAAGGCAGCGTAACCGGTAGCATGCCGGTCGGTTCGACTCAGGGCCGGTTGACATTGGGCGCCAATCCGTTTTTGACGGTCGTGTTTTTGATCCGATGGAAGTCGGAAACTACTTGGATTCATTGCCAAAACTTTAGATTTTGCTGCAACGCAATATTTTGACTTGCCTTTTTAGACTTGCTGATGTTATTTGATTCGGGTCGGGAAGATCCCCGGCAGCATATTTACCGGTTTGTCCAATGGCGGGCAAACGCATGGTAGAACGAACTACAATCGAATAGGCAATGTCGCCGCCCAAGCCAGTCTGAAGGACTGTCGCTTGAGGCGGTTTTTTGTGTGTTTTTCGTTCTGCCCTTGCGTTGCCCGGCAATGAAAAAGGGATTGAGCAATGAATTCGAACCGCCGCAACTTTCTTCTCCTGGCTGTCTGTGCAGTGTCTTTGTCCGCTTGTGGAAGCGGAGGCGACAGTTCTTCCAACAGCAGCGAGACAGTGAAGCCAGCCCGCGTGGATGGCGCGATTGAAAAGCCGGTTTGAAACTCGGGTTTATCAAGCTGACCGATATGGCGCCGCTTGCCATTGCCAAGGAAAAGGGATTTTTCGCCGAAGAAGGTCTGAACGTCACCCTCGAACCGCAGGCAAACTGGAAGGTGCTGCTCGACGGTGTCATCGGTGGCCAGCTCGATGGCGCGCATATGCTCGCCGGGCAACCGCTCGCCGCGACGATCGGCTATGGCACCAAGGCAGAGCTCATTGCTCCGCTTTCACTCGACCTCAATGGCAATGCGATCACCCTGTCGAACAAGGTCTGGGCCCAGATCGAACCGGGTCTCGAGAAAGATGCAGACGGGAAGCCCGTCCATCCGATCAGCGCATCGGTTCTGAAACCCGTCATTGCGAGTTACAAATCGCAGGGCAAGCAATTCAAGATGGGTATGGTTTTCCGGTTTCCACGCATAATTATGAACTGCGCTACTGGCTGGCAGCGGGCGGTATCGAGCCCGGCTATTATACGCCCGGCGATGTTGGCGGTACGGTTGGTGCGCAGGCGGCTTTGTCCGTCACACCCCCGCCGCAGATGCCCGCCACGATGGAGGCTGGCACGATCGACGGCTATTGCGTGGGCGAGCCGTGGAACCAGGCAGCGGTACAAAAGAAAATCGGCGTTCCGGTGATTACCGATGACGAAATCTGGAAGAAGAACCCGGAGAAAGTCCTCGGTCTGCGCAAGGATTTTGCCGAGAAATATCCTGCAACAACCGCCGCTATACTGCGCGCGATCATCAAGGCACAGCAATGGCTGGACGTCGATGGTGGCAAGAATCGCGTGGAAGCGGTGAAAATTCTGGCACGACCCAATTATGTGGGGGCGGACGAGGCTGTGATCGGAGCCTCGATGACCGGCGAATTCACGTTTCAAGCGGGCGACACACGGCCGGCGCCAGACTTCAACATCTTCTTCAACGATTATGCCGGCTACCCCTTCTATTCCGATGCAATCTGGTATCTTACCCAGATGCGGCGCTGGGGACAGATTTCCGAAGACCAGACGGATCAATGGTATCTCGACACCGCGAAGGCGGTCTATCGGCCCGACCTTTATCTTACCGCTGCGAAAAAGCTGGCAGACGAAGGGATCATACCCGCCGACAGCATACCGGAATCCGACGGTTTCAAGGGTGAACAATCGGGTTTCATCGATGGCATTACCTATGATGGCCGGGCTCCCAATGCCTATCTCGCGAAATTCCCCATCGGTCTGAAAGCTGGTCAGAAAGTGACCAATTCCGGCGTCAACTAAGACTCTGATGAACAAAGGAACCAAAGACATGGCAACCGTTGCTGCGAACCCAACAGAAAGCGATACTGCTGTTGAAGATATGGCGAAGCCAAGGCCGCTCAATGATGCTGCCCGGGCGGAACCCGCTGCGCCGGTTGCCGCGAGCGCCGGCGTGTCGAACCGAAGCCTGGTCAATCCAAAACTTCTGGTCGCCTCGCTGAAAAACCTCGCTGCGCCGATCATTGGCATTCTGGCTTTTCTGGCTTTGTGGGCGGTTCTCGCACCGCAGGTCGATACCTCGCTCGGCAGTCTGCCGGGACCGGTAGAAGTATCGGCTCAGGGCGTGGCGCTTTTTGATGAATGGGCCGCTGTTCAGGAGCAGAAAGCAGAATTTTATGCTGCCCAGGACGCCAGCAACGCGGCGGCACTTGCCAATGGCGGCGAAACACGGAATTTTGAATATAGCGGGCCACCGACATTCCTGGACCAGATATGGACCTCGTTGACGACGGTTGCCCTGGGATTTTCCTGGCCACAATATTTGCCGTGCCGCTTGGTCTGATCTGCGGTCTTTCTAAAACATTCAATGCCGCGATCAATCCGATCGTGCAGATCATGAAACCGGTCAGCCCCCTGGCGTGGCTTCCCATCGTCACCATGGTGATTTCGGCAACCATGACGGATCCCGACCCGACCCTGCCGAAAAGTTTCGTTATTTCCGCAATCGTCGTGATGCTCTGCTCGCTGTGGTCGACGCTGATCAATACTGCAATCGGCGCCGCCTCGATCGACAAGGATTTGCTCAACGTCGGCAAAGTCCTGCGTCTCGGCTGGTTCGCCAAGCTGACCCGCCTCGTCTTGCCATCTGCCCTCCCCTATATTTTCACCGGTATGCGCCTGTCTCTGGGCGTGGGCTGGATGGTTCTGATCGCGGCGGAAATGCTCGCGCAAAACCCCGGACTTGGCAAATTTGTCTGGGATGAATTCCAGAACGGATCGAGCCAGTCACTCGCCCGCATCATGTTCGCTGTCATCGTGATCGGCCTCATCGGCTTCCTGCTCGACCGGATCATGATGCTGCTGCAAAATTTCGCCAGCCGCAATCGCACGGTTTGAGGAGGATATTATGACCAATAGTCTTCCCATCCTGTCCCTGAACAACGTCAGCAAGTCCTTTGTGGACGGGTCAGGAACCCGGACCGATGTGCTCGACAACATCAACCTTGATGTCGCCGAGGGAGAATTTATCGCCATTCTCGTTTTTCCGGTGCCGGCAAAACCACATTGATCAATTGCATCGCCGGTCTGACCGATGCCGATAGCGGCGCAGTGCTGGTCAAGGGAGAGCCATGCAAAGGCCCGGGCAAGGACCGAGGCCTCGTCTTCCAGAGCTATTCGCTTTTCCCATGGCTGAGCGTTGAAGCCAATGTCGCACTGGCGGTTGATGCAGTGCATCAGAACAAGTCCAGGGAAGAACGCGCGGCGTTGGTGCGTCAGAAGATCGAACTGGTCGGTCTCGACCACGCGATGGATCGCAAGCCGGCGCAGCTGTCGGGAGGCATGCGCCAGCGCGTCGCGGTTGCGCGCGCCCTTGCGATGGAGCCTGAGATCCTGCTGATGGACGAGCCTTTGTCGGCGCTCGATGCGTTAACGCGGGCCAAATTGCAGGACGAGATCGAGCGCATCCGCAAACATGAAAAGCGGACGATTGTTCTGGTAACCAACGATGTCGACGAAGCGCTGCTGCTTGCCGACCGTGTGGCGATCCTGACCCCGGCGCCATCTGCCACGATCGGCAAGATTTTCGACGTGAATATCGAGCGGCCCCGTGAACGCGAGGCGATGAATGAAAGCGCCGCCTATAAAACGTTGCGGAACGAGATTGTTGGCTATCTGGACATATTGAGCAGCGATCAGAAAGCCGTTGCATCGGAATCGACCAGCCTCCCGGATATCACGCCGCTCGACCTTTCAGGGGTACAGGAAGGCAAGGATGCGGATCTGCCGCAAGCGTATATTGATGCGGCACAGAGCCCGTTAACATCACGCTATCTCGAGTTTTTCAAGCTCAAGAAAATTTATCCGACGCCCAAAGGGCCGCTGACCGTTGTCGAAGATGTGAACATCCTGATGGACAAGGGCGAGTTTATTTCGCTGATCGGCCACTCCGGCTGCGGCAAGTCGACCGTGCTCACAATGGCTGCCGGGCTGAACGAGATTAGCGATGGCGGAATCATATTGGACGGACGGGAAATCGATGTTGCCGGACCCGACAAGGCAGTTGTATTTCAGGCACCCTCGCTGATGCCCTGGTTGACAGCCAGACAGAATGTCGCACTCGGCGTGGAACGGGTTTATCCGCACAGCACGCGTTCGGAACGCAAGGACATCATCGAATATTATCTGGATCGCGTTGGTCTTGGCGATGCCATGGACAAAACCGCGGCCGACATGTCGAACGGCATGCGGCAGAGGGTTGGCATAGCGCGCGCATTCGCCCTGTCTCCCAAATTGCTGTTGCTTGATGAGCCATTTGGCATGCTCGACAGCCTCACCCGCTGGGATCTCCAGGATGTCTTGATCGAGGTCTGGAACCGCACGAAAGTCACCGCCATCATGGTCACCCATGACGTGGACGAGGCGATATTGCTCGCCGACCGGGTGGTGATGATGACCAATGGCCCACGGGCCACCATCGGCAAGATTCTCGACGTCGATCTGCCACGGCCGCGCGACCGGAAGGCGCTGCTCGAGCATCCGAAATTTTACGCTTACCGGCAGGAAGTTCTGCAGTTCCTCGCCGAATATGAACATGGAAATCCGAACAAGAGCACGCAGCGAGAAGCGGCCTGAACCGAGAGGATGCCCGACACAAGAGACAATCTTAAACGGGGGAAAAATGAAGAAAAGACATATAGTTTCGATAGCATTATTATCAGGCGCCGCGGTGGCGACACCTTCCTTTGCCCTGGCCAAGACCGGCGATCCGGTGGTGGTTGCCGAAGGCTTGACTCTCGACCCGATTTTCGACGCCCGGCTTGCTTACGAACATGTTGATCAGCCGGTAACCAGCGCCGACTCCCTGACACTGCGGACGCGGGCGGGTCTGGAACTGGCCAGTGATATCGGGCTTTCATTTCTCGTCGAGAGTGAAGCGACCCTGGGCATAATAAATGACTATAATGACACAAATGCAGGCAATGGCGTCGAACCCTTTTCCGTCATCGCGACCCGGAAAATATCGAACTGAACCGCATTCAGCTGAAGTTCGCCAAGAAGGAAAAGGGCAGCCTTACCGTCGGGCGCCAGAGAATCAACATTGATGACCAGCGTTTCGTGGGCAGCGTCGGCTGGCGGCAGAATGAACAGACTTTTGACGCCGTCAGTGCATCGGTCACGGCGCTGAAACCTCTGATGCTGGAAGCCAATTATGCCATTTCCCAGCGCACGATATTTGGCGCGGACGCCGGAACGCGCGAAGCTTTTGACGGAGACCTGATATTTCTGGGCGCAGGGATAAAAGCCGGGCCGGTCAATCTGAAGGGCTTTGCCTATCTGCTCGATTTTGACGCCGGCCAGCCGGTTTCGCTGAATTCCTCCGCAACCTACGGCCTGCGTGCAACCGCCAAGCTTCCGGTTTCCGAAGGTTTTACACTAAATCTCGCGGGCAGCTATGCTGTGCAAAAAGACTATAAAGCCAATCCCGGCAATTATTCGGTCGACTATATCGCCGGTTCGGTCGGCACGTCCTTTTCCGGCTTTGGCCTGACGCTGGGTTACGAAAGCCTGGGTGCCGATCGCGCAGGAAACCGGTTCCAGACCCCGCTTGCCACATTGCACAAGTTCAACGGCTGGGCGGATGTCTTTCTCAGCACGCCACCGGCGGGCCTCGAAGATAAATATGTCAGCATCAGCAAGAAGGTCAATTTGCTCGGCGGCATCACCGCGAGCGCAGCCTATCATGATTTTCGGAGCGATGTCGGCAGCATCAAATACGGCACAGAATTTGATGCGGCGCTCAATTTCAAGGTGAGCATTTTCAGCGTCGGTCTCAAATACGCCGACTACGACGCCGCCAACTATGGCGTCGATACCGAGAAATTCTGGCTGCGGCTGGGATATAGTTTTTAACGACTGGAATTATTCAATGAACGCACCGGTTATAACAGACGTTAAGCAGGAAAAACTTCCCGGCATGGCCGCGAGCGGCTTGTTGTCATCGGCAATGGCATGGCCGGCTGCCGCGCCGTGGAGGAAATTCTTGCCCGCAACGCTGACCGCTATGCTATCACCATTTTCGGTGCCGAACCCCGGGTCAATTATGACCGGATCATGCTGTCTCCCGTTCTGGCCGGCGACAAGAGCTTCGAAGACATCATCATCAATGATCAAAGCTGGTATGATGACAATGGCATAGAATTGGTCAGCGGCGATGCGGTCATTGCTATCAAACGCGAGGCGAAGGAGGTGGTCAGTGCCTCTGGCCGGGTGACGCCTTATGATCGGCTGCTGATTGCCACAGGATCCGATCCGTTCATCATTCCGGTACCGGGACACAAGCTGCCGGGCGTATCACCTTTCGCGACCTCGATGATGTCGACAAGATGCTGACAGCGGCAGAGACCGGCGGCAATGCCGTCGTGATCGGCGGCGGTCTTCTGGGGTTGGAAGCGGCGCACGGTCTCTCCCTGCGCGGGATGAAGGTCACCGTCTTGCATTTGATGCCGACCCTGATGGAGCGGCAGCTGGATGAAGCGGCAGGCTTTCTGTTGCGAAGCGAGCTGGAACGGCGTGGGCAAACGATCATTACGCAGGCCGATACCGCCGAAATAATGGGTGATAGCCATGTCACCGGCGTAAAGCTCAAGGACGGAACCGAAATCAACGCGGACCTTGTCGTCATGGCCGTCGGGATCAAGCCATCGATCAATCTCGCCAAACTGGCGGAACTGGCAGTCGAGCGCGGCATAATCGTGGACGACGATATGGTAACCAGCGATCCGGCGATATTGGCGGTCGGGGAATGCGTGCAGCATCGCGGCGCCTGCTACGGGTTGGTCGCGCCGCTTTGGGAAATGTGCCGTGCCCTGGCCGATTTCATGACCAGCGAACCTTCCGGATATGCCGGTTCGGTTACCGCGACCAAGCTGAAAGTGTCCGGGATCAACCTGTTCTCTGCCGGCGATTTTTCTGGCGGCGACGACACCGAAGACATTGTCATGCGCGACGCGTCCCGCGGAGTGTACAAACGAGTGGTGGTGAAGGGAGACCGGTTGATCGGAGCCGTGCTGTACGGAGACACGGCAGACGGCAGCTGGTATTTCGATCTTCTGAAACGGCAGGAAGACATATCCGATATCCGCGAAGCGCTTATTTTCGGCCAGGCTTTTGCTTCGGGAGGGGCCACGCTGGACCCTGACAGCGCCGTTGCAGCATTGTCCCTCGACGCAGAAGTCTGCGGCTGCAACGGCGTAACCAAGGGACAGGTGGTCGCGTGCATCGATGGTGGAGCCAATGACCTCGATAGCGTCCGGGCCGGTTGCAAGGCCTCCGCCAGTTGCGGTTCCTGTACCGGCCTGGTCGAAAGTCTACTCAGCCTTTCGCTGGGTGACGATTATGGCGGCGCGCGAACGGTTACACCAATGTGCAAATGCACCAGTTTCACGCACGAAGATGTGCGGCGCAATATCCTCGACAAAGAGCTGAAATCCATACCGCAGGTGATGCAGGAACTCCACTGGACCACGCCAGATGGCTGCGCTTCCTGTCGTCCGGCGCTCAATTATTATCTGCTATGTGCCTGGCCCACGGAGCATGAGGAAGATCCGCAAAGCCGGTTCGTTAACGAACGGATGCATGCCAATATTCAGAAAGACGGCACTTACTCGGTCGTCCCCAGAATGTGGGGCGGGATTACCACCCCGAACGAGTTGCGCGCGATTGCCGATGCCGCCGACAAGTATGAAGCGCGGCTGGTGAAGGTCACCGGCGGCCAAAGGCTGGATATTTTCGGTATCAAGAAAGAAGACCTGCCGGCAATCTGGGCCGATCTCAATGCTGCCGGCATGGTTTCCGGCCATGCTTATGGCAAGGCGCTGCGCACGGTCAAAACCTGTGTCGGTAGCGAATGGTGCCGCTTCGGCACGCAGGACTCGTCCGGTCTCGGGATCAAGGCCGAACAGATGACCTGGGGCAGCTGGATGCCGCATAAATTCAAGATCGCCGTATCGGGCTGTCCGCGCAATTGTGCAGAGGCATCGATCAAGGATCTCGGAATCATCTGTGTCGACAGTGGCTATGAACTGAGCGTTGGCGGTAATGGCGGGATCCATCTGCGCGGCACCGACTTCCTCTGCAAGGTCGAAACCGAAGAGCAGGCGCTCGAATATATTGCCGCATTCATCCAGCTTTACCGCGAGGAAGCGCGCTATCTAGACCGCACGGCACCGTGGGTTGAAAGGGTCGGTATGGACTATATCAAGAGCCGCATTGTCGAAGACGAGACCGGCCGCAAGGAATTGCAGAAACGTTTTCTGTTCGCCCAGTCGGTGCATCAGAAAGACCCCTGGGCGGAACGCGTCGCCGGGGCTGAAGGTCACCTGCACAAGCATATCGCCGAAATCCGTCCCTTTGCCGTGCTGGAGCCTGCGTGATGGTAGATGCAAAATGGATCGATATCGGCCCGGTCGAACAACTGCCTGCCATGGGCGCGCGGACGCTGCCGGTACAAGGCGGCCAGGAGATAGCGATATTCCGCACCGCTACGGGCAGCATTCATGCTCTGGCGAACAAATGCCCGCACAAGGCCGGGCCGCTGAGTCAGGGGATCGTTCACGACACCAGCGTAACCTGTCCTCTGCATAACTGGCGCATTTCCTTGCTGACGGGCGAGGCATTGGGCGAGGACAAGGGGTGCGTGCCGGTGATCCCGGTTAAAATTGATGCGGGCCGGATTTATATCGAACGCGCTCCCGCACTCGCCGGGGCCGTGTGACTCCGGTTCGCACCACTTGCCCCTATTGCGGCGTCGGTTGCGGCATCAAAGCCGAAATCACCGGTGACCGCGATGTGATCATCGCGGGTGACGAGGAGCATCCAGCGAATCTCGGCCGGCTTTGTTCCAAGGGAACGCATTTGGCGGAAACGGTCAATCTTGAAGGACGGCTGCTCCGTCCGGAAATAGACGGTGAGCCGGCGGAGTGGGACAAGGCGCTCGATCTGGTGGCCAATCGCTTTGCCGAGACAATCCGCGAGCATGGCCCGGACAGCGTCGCGTTCTACGTCTCCGGCCAGTTGCTGACCGAGGATTATTATGTCGCAAACAAGCTGATGAAAGGCTTTATCGGCAGCGCCAATATCGACACCAACAGCCGTCTCTGCATGGCTAGTGCGGTTGCCGCCCATGTTCGGGCCTTTGGCGAAGATGTCGTGCCTTGCAGCTATGATGATCTGGAAAATGCCGATCTTATCCTGCTGGTCGGATCGAACACCGCCTGGTGCCATCCGGTGATCTGGCAGCGTATCGAAAAGGCCCGGAGCGAACGCGGAACGAAACTGGTGGTGATTGATCCGCGCCGCACCGAAACTGCTGAATGCGCTGATCTCCATTTGCCGATCGCCCTCGACGGCGATGTCGCCCTGTTCAACTTGTTGCTCGCCGAGTTGATGACAAGAGGATTGCTGGACGAAGATTATTTGCGCGATCATGTGGCAACACCGACGGGGTTCTGGAACGGGTTGACCGGCGATCTAGCTTCCGCGGGTATCGATGCCGAATTGCTCAATCAGCTTGCCGATCTGGTCGCCGCCCATCCGAAAATGATCACCCTGTTCAGCCAGGGCGCAAATCAATCCGTCGGCGGCACCGACAAGGGCAATGCCATTATCAATCTGCATCTTGCGACTGGCAGGATTGGCAAGCCCGGCATGGGGCCATTTTCGATCACCGGCCAGCCCAACGCCATGGGCGGGCGCGAGGTCGGCGGGCTTTCGTCGATGCTCGCCGCACATATGGGCTTCTCAGATCCAGAATGCGACGCCGCGCAGTCCTTCTGGAAAAGCCCCACCATTGCCCGCAAACCGGGGCGCAAAGCGGTCGACATGTTCCGCGATGTGCATGATGGAAAATCAAGGCGATCTGGGTGATGGCGACCAATCCGGCTGTCTCGATGCCGGATGCGGATTACGTCCGCGAGGCATTAAACCGTTGCGATTTTGTCGTAGTGTCCGATGTCATCGCCAAAACCGATACGACCGCTTATGCCGATGTGAAACTGCCAGCACTTGCCTGGGGCGAGAAAGACGGCACCGTTACCAACAGCGAGCGGGTCATCAGTCGTCAGCGGCCTCTGTTTGGGCCACCGGGAGAGGCGAAGGCCGATTGGTGGATAGTACAGGAGGTCGCTCGCCGCATGGGATTTGGCGACGCATTTTCCTTCGACGGCCCGGCTGCTGTCTTCCGTGAGTATGCCGAACAAACGGGATTTCGGAACGACGGCCAGCGCAAGCTGAACATAGCTGAATGGGCTGGCACCAGCGATAGCGAATATGACGACTGGATGCCGAAAGCCTGGGGTGGTGCATCACCTTTCGCGGAGGGGAAATTCACCTCTTCTGATGGCAAGGCAAGGCTGGTTGCTGTTGCTCCTTCTGCTCCGGCGCCGGTTGATCGTTCATTTCCGCTCCGTCTCAATACAGGCCGCTATCGGGATCAATGGCACACAATGACCCGAACGGGTCTCAGTCCGCGCTTGTCACAACATCGCCGTGAAGCGCTGGTCGAAATTCACCCGCATGATGCGAGGGAGCGCGCTATTGACGATGGTACCCTGGCGCAGATCATGACGCCGCACGGCAATAGCATCTTTCGCGTGCAGATTACGGACGCACAACGCAAAGGCGAAATGTTCGTCCCGATGCACTGGACCGATCAGATGAGCGGCGGTGGCCGTGCCAACCGATTGCCCGATCAAACGGTCGACCCAGTATCGGGCCAACCCGCGTATAAAAACAGCCCGTGCAATATCGAAGCGGTCGGAGCGGAATGGCGAGCCTTTCTGGTCAGCAGCAAGCGACCGGCATTGCCCGCCCTGCTGTATTGGACGAGTGCCAGGATCGCGGGTGGGTGGCTTACCGAAATGGCGGGCGCGGGCAATATTGACGTGGATGGACTGCTGCCCGTTGGCGACCGTCTCGAGGCCATCGACATGAAACGCGGGATGCGACGGATTGCCGTGCGCGATAGCGAAGGCAGGCTGGCGGCCGCGCTTTTCCTGACGCGCAACGGTCAACTTCCATCACGGGATTGGATTGCGGCACAATTGGTCAGCGATGCACCGGCGGATGCACCGTCCTTGCTCGCAGCACGCCCGAAAGTCGCCGGACCGGACAAGGGCGCGATCCTGTGCGTCTGTTTCAATGTCGGCGTTAAACAGATTATCGGCGCCATTGGCGAGCAATCGCTCACCAATCTGGAAGATGTTGGCCGCGCACTAAACGCAGGGACAAATTGCGGAAGTTGCCGACCCGCACTCGCCAAATTGCTGGCGGAAACACTGGAACCGAAATTGGAGGCCGCAGAATGAGTGATACTGTCATCCCGCCCGGAACTATATGGCTGGTCGGAGCAGGCCCCGGCGATCCGGACCTGCTGACCCGCAAGGCCGAGAAGCTGATCCGCGCCGCCAGCATCATCTTTTATGACGCCCTTGTTGGTAAAGGCGTGCTGGAACTTGCACCGCCCTCCGCGCGGCTTGTTCCGGTCGGCAAGCGATCCGGCCGCCATTCCAAAGACCAGCGCAGCATTAACGACATGCTGGTTGACGCTGCATTGGCGGGGGAACGCGTGGTCCGTCTAAAAGGTGGCGATGTGGGGATTTTTGGTCGCGCTGCAGAGGAAATGGACGCGCTGGCCACACATGGCATTGCCTGTCATATTTGTCCGGGCATAACGGCCGCATCCGCGGCGGCTGCAAGCGCCGGAATATCACTCACCTTGCGCGATCTCGCCCGCAAGCTGGTATTTGTGACCGCTCACGCGAGAGCCGGCGAGAAGCTCGATCTCGACTGGCAGGCGCTCGCAGACCCCAAAGCAACGCTCGCAATCTATATGGGCAAAGCGGCTGCGGCCACCATTTCACGCCAGCTTGTCGGCGCCGGCTTGCCCGCAGACACCCCTGTCCTTCTAATAGAAAACGCCAGCCTGCCCGAAGAGCGCCAATTCAGCACACGCCTTGATCTGTTGGCACTTTCAGCGAAATCTGTCCTGGGACCAGGTCCCGCCCTGATGCTGATCGGCGAAGCGGTAAGGCAGCGGCGAACAGCAAGCGATTTGAATTTCTCATATACGCGGCCAACACCGACCCGAGAGCCGTTCTGTCATTGACTGCTCTGCGGCGATCAAATTTGGTCATGGATCGTCCGCAATCGGGGCTGACGCAGAAGTTCGTGAAACGGGAGTTACAACGTCTGCTTTGTCGGTATTGCAGATGAAATGCGGACAATCCGCAGCCGGCCCAATTGCAGCCGGGCTGAAATACGCTTCAATTCAAGACGCTGTTGGCCTTGTTCCATCTGTCCGAAAATTGCGCAATTGCTGCTTCCCCATTCAAGGTGCAGGCGGCAATAATAACCCGTCATAATGGAAATACTTCATCACGCGATAGGTGTCCTCAAGTGGCAACTCTTGAATATAACGCTGATCAGGGGCACTCTTCGCGTGCCCTATCACTTCATGCTTGTAATTCTCCGGCAGACCATATTCGGCGCGCCCCAGCAATGTTTTGAAAGCACCGCGGAAGCCATAGAAGGTCACCTCTTGGCGAACGCCTCGGTTAGAAGGGATGCGAGCTGTTGAGGGATCACCGTGCGGTTAAACGCACGAATCAGGCTACCGTTTGACCAGGCCGCGCGCCGGGAGCCCATAATATATATTTTGGGCTCGGCGTTTGGCTGGGCCAGCCCTATCTTGCCGACGATCTCTATCTCTTCGATGGCAACACCGTATATATCATACCCTCGCAGAATATGGTCATTCTGAGAATGGGCGATGCCCCCACCAAGCCGATGGAATGGGATAACAGCTTGCTTCCCGATCTGCTGCTGAACGCCTTGAAAGAGTAACTTCGCTGACCGGCCCGTCAGGAATATCGACGGTCAATGACCCTGCTCTCCTGTAGAGTGAATTGCACTAGATTAAAGGCCGATGGCGCTTCGTCGCAACAGATTCTGGCTGCCCCTTCCCCGCCGCATTCAGACGGAAGCAACCGGCCGTTCCGTCACAGGGTGGTGCGGTCGTTGGCTTCTGCGCCAAAGATTAAGCTGGTTCACCAACGATAAACGAATATATGGTACCGGACATCATGGTGAAGCCTGCAGAAAATGCGCCGTCAAATGATGCCGAACAGCATTTGCGACTGGTCGAACGGAGATTGGCCCGGAGCGAGGCTGCGCGTGCCGAGGCAGAGCAGCTTCTGGAGACAAAAAGCCGTTCGTTGACTCTCGCGCAGGAACAGCTGCGCCAGAAAGAGGTCGAGCTTCTCGAACATGTTAACCGGCAGACATTATCGCATGTCAGCGCCCAAAATCTGGCCAATGTTGCAACTTTTTACGGCGACGAAGACCAGCAGTTCATCGGTTCGGACAATTTCGCCAGCGTGATCGGCTCCAAAAACCGGTCACCAGTTTCGTGCAGTTTGCCGCCATGGTGCACCCTCACGACCAGGCGGATGCGATGGCCATACTCATCGCTGCCTCCGAAGGCCGGCTGGTTGACGAGAATGTCGAGGGCGATTTCCGCTTTTGTGATGATTATGGCAAGGTTCGCTGGCTACGCTGGTCGGTCACCCAGAAAAGGTCACCCGACGGTGTCCGCTTCTTCGGCTTCGGCGCGGTTCGCGATATCACCAAGGACCGGCAGGCCGAGCGGCAGGAACAGATTTTGCGGAAGCTGAGCGAGCGCCGGGCGCGGCAATTGCAGAATCTGACCAATGACCTGAAGATCGCGCGTGAAGAAGAACAGCGCAAGAGCGAGCAACTCGCGCAACGTCTGGTCGACATGGAGCTGATGGGGTCAGCACTGGAAGAGGCGCGCGCGGCCGCCGTCGAGGCGAACAAGTCAAAATCCCGCTTTCTGGCGATGATGAGCCATGACATCCGCACCCCGATGAATGCCGTGCTGGCGACTCTGGAACTGCTCAGCATCACCGATCTGACGCCGGAACAGCTCCGGCATGTGGAACTGGCCCGGGACAGCGGCGACCAGCTGTTGTTCCTGCTGGCAGATATTATCGAATATGCCCGCGCCGACGGCTGGAAGCTCGACCTGCAGATGCGCGAGCTCAATCTGCCGGAACTGGTCGAAAAGTCAGCAGCGACATGGCAACCGCTCGCCCGGAAAAAGAAGCTGGAAATTTTCACCAGCCTGCCGCCAGATTGTCCGGAACATATCGTAACGGATCCCACGCGGGTCCGGAACATGATCGACAATTTCGTCAGCAACGCGATCAAATATACCAGCGACGGCCGGATCGAACTGATCGCTGACATCATCACGGAACAGGATGGGAAATTCCTGAAATTCTGTGTGTCGGACGATGGATGCGGCATCCCTGAGGATGTCCAGCAGGGGCTGTTTGAAGATCTGGACCGTGGCATCGCCAATGACAGCGCCATCGAAGGAACGGGTCTCGGCCTGTCAATCTGCAAGCGTATCGTTCAGGCGATGGACGGCAATATCGGCGTCGAAAGCGAAATCGGTTTCGGCAGTGTTTTCTGGTTCATGATCCCAATCACCATGAGCGACGGTTCCGAACTGGCCGCGGTAAAAACACAGGCGCTTGTTACCCACAAGTTCAGGATCGACGGCCGGGCGCCCAGACTGCTGGTAGCCGAGGATGTCGAGGCCAATCAGATCGTGATCACGGCGATGCTGGAGAATATGGGCTGCGAAACGGTGGTGGTAGATGACGGCTCGAAGGTCATGGACGCGCTGGCCGATGACGATTTTGACGGTATATTGATGGACGTCTGGATGCCGATGAACGGGATGGACGCGTCGCGTCTGGTCAGGGCAAGCCGGAAATATGCAAAAATCCCGATCTTCGGGGTCACCGCATTTGCTGCGGAAAGCGAACGCACCGCGATCCTCGCCTCGGGCATGGACGGGGTGATATCAAAACCGATCAACCTGTCCGGCCTGCATTATGTGATCGGGCAGATTTGTGGGCAGGATGTCCCGCAAGGCGGTGGCGAACCGGACCATCAGAAGCGCGTTCCCGAATTCGGCGCGGTCGAATTTCTCGACCAGAGCAAATTTGCCGAACAGTTATTGGCGATACCGGAAAGCCGCCGCGCGGCGCTGGTCGATGCCGTTGGCAGCGATATCGAAAATGGTGCGAAAGATTCAGCCAGGCCTGGACAGACAGAGATGAACGCGCTGTCAACGCGGCTCATCACGCGCTGCGAGGAATTTGCACCGGCTTCGGAGCCTATGCCCTGCTCGAGAAAATAGACTCTATCCGCCAGAACGGAAAGTTGGGAGCAGCTGAGGAATTACTGCCGGTTCAGGATATGCTGGACTATACAATCGCGGCCCTCCACCGGTCCCGGGAAAATGGGACCGGCGAAGGAGATGAATAAGCCGGCGGCTCAATAGGCTCCCCTTCCGGTGATCACCGCCGGGACCGTGCGGGTGATCAGGACCAGATCGCGCAGCAAAGACCGTTTCGAGAGATATTCCAGATCCATGTCGACCTGTTGTTCGAACGGGATATCCGCGCGCCCGGAGACTTGCCAGGTACAGGTCAGACCCGGCTTCCCGGTCAGCCGGCCCCGTTCCTTGTCCTTATAGGCCAGCACCTCGTCCGGAAGCGCCGGTCGTGGTCCGACCACCGACATCTGACCTGCCAGAATGTTCAGGATCTGCGGTAGTTCGTCCAGGGAGGTGCGGCGGATCAACTTGCCTATCCGGGTGATGCGCGGGTCGCTTTTCATCTTGAAACAGACGGAATCGCGCTCGTTCTGTTCCGCGAGCTGAGCCTTTCGCGCCTCGGCATCCTTGTACATCGAGCGGAATTTCCAAATCCGGAAAGGCTTGCCGTCGGTTCCGATCCGGGTCTGGCGGAAAAATGGAGACCCCCGGTCTTCGAGAGTGATCAGCAGGCAGATTGCCGCCGCAAGCGGCCCGAGCAGCAGCAAGGCGAGCAGCGCGATCGCCAGATCCAACGTGCGTTTTGACGCCGCAGCATAGCGGGCGGCGTGGCCCCTGACGACAAAAGCGTGGGCGATAGCATGACCGATAAAGCGCAGATTGCCCACGAGATAGCGACCGGCCAGCCGCCGTGGCTCCATGGCCAGCCGCCAGCACCATTCCAGACCCGATTGACGCAGCAGCGCCGGTGCACGGGGTATGCTGTGCGAATAATAGTCGAACAGGCCCCCTACCCCCATGATCACCGGCACCGTGATCCGGTCGCGATATCGGGCAATCCATTTCTCCTGCGCAGGAACGCCCATGCCGACCATCAAGATAGATGCACCAGAACGGTTGATCTGTTCGATAATCTGTTCGTCGGTACCACGATCAAAATAGCCTTGCTGCGTCCCGGCAAAACAAAGCCCCGGAAATCTGTTGCGCATATTCTTGGCAGCAGCAGCAGCGATCCCGGGCTTTCCCCCCAGCAGATAGATGCTCTGGCCGGCCTGCGCTGCCTTTTCGCAGATATGCGGGAAGAGATCGGTCCCGTTGAGATTGTCGACCGGCTTCGAGCCCGCCAGCTTGCCAGCGAGCCGGAGGCCGCTGCCATCGGGCAGCAAGATATCGGCGGACCGCAGATCGGTTGCATATTTTGGGTCCTGTCTAGCGATATTGATGCAATGGGCATTGACGAAATAAATTGCGTTGCGATCCCCTTGCGAAGCGGCGCGGACGATCTTCCCGGCTACCGCAGGCAGACTGCCATTGGCGAGAACCAGACCGAATAGCGAAAAGGCGGTCTCATCATAAGTCGAGATGGCCAGTTCGGTCATGCTGCTGCGACCTATGATAAGCGGCGAGACGCGCCGGCTGTTGCTGGCGGAAAAATGGCAGCGGATTGATATATGCTCATTGTGGGACTCCATTTGTTTGGCTGTCACCACCGCACTTCGCGTGCCAGAATCTGAATCTCCATATTTATCAGTTAGATATGAGGTTAATGCATCGTTAGCCGCAGCCCCGGATTGCTCAAAACGCGAAATTTTTCGCAAAATGCAAACATAGCCACCCACTCTGCAACAGTCTGCAAAGGGTTAAATTCCCGCTAGCCAGTGTTTCGCTTGGAAAACCGCTATTTTCCGAAACTGGCATGGCAATTGAACTGACTGTCCCGAACCAGTTTGGGAATCGCAACATGAACGCCGCAACGTCACATAGCCATCAACACAGCAAGCGCTCCATCGTGCAAGGCCTGATGGCTTATGGATCGGCCGAGTTGGTTAACCGCATTGTCCGGATCCTGGTTGTCGTCGTTATCGCACGCCAGCTGGTTCCGGAACTTGTCGGCGTTGCAGCGCTGACCCTCAGCCTTTTCGAACTGATCCGCGTCATCGCCAATATCGGAGTCGGGCAAAAGATCATCGCAGCACCGGCCGAGATGCTGGAGGCTGTCTGCAATGCGGCCAAGGCCATATTCTGGTTCTGGTGCTCATTGGTGGCGGTCATCCAGTTGGCTGTCGCCGCGGTTCTGTTCACCGTCTTTCACCAGAGTCTTGCCGCCCAGATGCTGGCCATTTTGTGCGGTGTCTATTTCTTCATGCCAGGCGGTCTCGTCCAGTGCTTTCGGCTGATGCGCGCCCGAAAAATGGCGACCGTGGCAAAAATCGGTGCAGTACAGACCATAGCCGACCATCTGATCACCGGCGCGCTGATCCTCGCATGGGCAAATCCCTGGGCCATCATATTGCCGAAACTGATCACCGCTCCCCTGTGGCTAATCATGATGCGGCGGGCGGAGCAATGGACCGCAAACCCGGCTCACGGCTATGCAAACCGGTCGGAAATGATAAATTTCGGCGCCGCTGTGCTGGCGACCGACATATTGCTCGCCTTGCGCAACAATCTGGACAAGCTGATCATCAGCGCGCTGCTCGGCGTTTCCGCCCTCGGCAGCTATTATTTCGCCTTCAACGCCGGCATTGGCATCATCGGCACGCTGGCCACGGCCTTTGGCACGGTGATCTATCCCTATTTGTGCAACCCGCATTCGCTGGCCGATTCCAGAGGCACGCTGCGCTTCATTCTCGGCGCCGGCTTGGTCATCTTCAGCGGCCTGTCACTCGTACAATATACCCTTGCCCCCATTTATGTGCCGCTGATTTTCGGGGAAAAATGGATTCAGGCCATTCCGCTAATCCAGATCCTGTCGCTCGCCGGCATTCCCCTGCTGCTCGGTGCTATTGCCTCCGCCTATCTAAGAGCATCCGGGCGAGCGGCTCTCGATGCTTGGCTCGGACTTATTGTCTGTGTCGCGGCTCTCTCTGCCATGTTTGTCGGCGCGCATATCGGGCTGGAGCAAGCCGCTGCAGGCTGGGTGATCGGGACCGCCTCGATCATCTCCACATATTCCTTCTTCATCATGACCAAGTTTTTTCAAAGCAAACAGGAAATTTCCCTATGAACCCTCCTCATTTTTCAGTGATCATGCCCGTTTACAACGCCGCTCCGTATCTTTTCGCGACGATCAAGTCGGTGCTGACCCAAACGGACGGGGACCTCGAACTCATCCTGGTCGACGACGGTTCGACGGACGAAAGCCTGGGGATCATGCTGTCGCTGGCCAGCGAAGACGCCCGGATCAAGCTGGTTTCGCAGTCCAATCAGGGCGTATCGGCGGCGCGCAACCTCGGCCTTTCGCAGGCTCGGGGCAAGCTCGTGGCCTTCATGGATGCCGACGATCTCTGGAAAGCCGAGAAACTGGAGATGCACGGCTTTTTCCATGCCAGACATCCGCACGTTGCGGCAAGCTATGCCCAGATCGCCTTCATCTACCATGACGCAAAGCCCGGCGACAAGGCGAAGACATATTCGACGGTCACGCCCGGTCCCCTAACGGTCGAACAGGTCATTGCGGAAAATCCGACCTGTACCATGTCCAACCTCGTGGTGGTGAAGGAGACGATCGACGCCGTCGGCGGTTTCCGGAGCGACATGTCTTATGCCGAGGATCAGGAATGGATCGCGCGGCTCGTCTCCTTTGATCATGATATTTGCGGAATGGATCATCATCTCGTGGATTATCGCATGAGCCCTAACGGCTTGTCGGTCGATCTGTCGGCCATGCATGCCGGCTGGCGTTCGCTGGCGAACCTATATGCAGACCACGGTACAGTGCCATCTGCCGAAGCCATCTACTGCCGCTATCTGTCCCGCCGTGCCTTGCGGGCCGGCGCGCCGGCCAAGGTTGCTCTCTCTTATGCGATGCAGGGGATCCGGTCCGACCGTCTGGCTTTTCTGAAAGATGCCCGGCGCGGCTGGCTGACCCTGATTTCAGCCGTCGCCGCCCTGCTGATCCCCCGCTCCGCCAGAATCCAGTTTTTCGCCTGATCATCAGTTTTTCAGAAGGACAATATAATGACCAAACCAGCGATCTCGATCGTCATGCCCGTTTACAATGTCGAGCATTATGTCTCCGAGGCCATTGAATCCGTGCTCGCCCAGACGTTCGGCAATTTCGAGCTTATCATAGTGGACGATGGCGGCTCCGACAGCAGCGTCGACATTTGCGCCTCCTACGCCGATCCCCGCATCCGGATAATCGCACAGCCCAACCGCGGCCTTGCAGGCGCCCGCAACAGCGGCATATCGGCAGCGCGCGGGGAATATGTCGCCCTGCTCGATGCCGACGACAGCTGGGACCCGGAAAAGCTCGCGCTGCACAAAATCCACCTCGACAATAACCCGCAGGTCGGCGTCAGCTACAGCGGTTCGCGATTCATGGATTCACAAGGAAGTCCGCTCCGTCAGGCGCAGCGACCGAAACTTGAGAATATCTCCGTTCAGGATATCCTGACCCGCAATCCCGTCGGTAACGGGTCGGCACCCGTGATCCGCAAAACTGCGCTGGACAGCATCGCATCCGACCATCCCGATGAGCCTGGCCGTGCGTGCTTTTTTGACGAAAGCTTTCGCCAGTCAGAGGATATCGAATTGTGGATACGCATGGCGTTGACCGGCGGAATCCGTTTCGAAGGGATTGTCGGCCTGCTTACCAACTATCGCGTCGTCTCCGGCGGATTGTCGGCCAATATCGCCGCACAATATGACAGCTGGAACCGGGTTATGATCAAAACCATGGCCTGTGCGCCGGAATTCATCGCCCAGTACGGCGATGAAGCACGAGCATATCAGCTTCGCTATCTTGCCCGGCGCGCCGTCCAAATGGGCGACGGCGCCTTTGCGCTCATATTACTGAAAGAGGCCTTCGCCATTTCGGTCAAACCACTCGTCAGAGAGCCGGTGAAATCGGTATTCACCTTTCTTGCCGCTGCCGCCGCGCGATATCTGCCGACGCCGTTTGTCAACCGGCTGGCCGACGGCTGGACCGGCGGGAGGGCGCTGAGATGAGCGCATTGCCAAAAGTCGTCCACCTGATTGACGACCTTTCGATCGGGGGTGTCACACGCAATCTCGCGCTGTTCCGGCACCCTGCCCTGCGCCGCCATTTCGATATTACATGCCAGGAAGTCCATCCCGACTGGAGCATCGCACCGAAAATGGATGCGGCGGTGATCATCGTTCATTTCTCGATGAGCTGGAAAACCCTGCCCTTTCTCTATTCGCTTGCAGCGCGCAACGCGCAGGCCAGTCTGGTGTTGGTCGAGCACAGCTATTCCCGGGAATGGGAAACGCAGCACGTAACCGACCAGACCCGTTTCCGCTCCATGCTGAAACTGGCGTATCGGATGTTCGACCGCGTGATATGCGTCTCGAACGCGCAAGCAATCTGGCTCGAAGAAGCGACCGGTCTCCGGGCGCCCCGGCGCCAGATCATATATCCCTGGAGCGACACGCAGGGACTGGCGCAGTTGTCGCGTCCCCATTTTCCCTGAAGGCACCGATCACCGTCGGCGCCTATGGCCGGTTTGTCGGGGACAAGGGCTTTGACCGCCTTATCGGGGCAATGAATGCGCTGGGCGATCAGCGGGAGGTCAGGCTGTTGCTCGGCGGTTTCGGGCCGGATGAACAGAAGCTCAAACGCCTGGCCGGATCCCGTCGCAACATATCATTTTACGGACAGATTGACCGGGTGGACGATTTTCTCGGCAGATGCGACCTTGTCGCGATCCCGTCAAAATACGAGGCCTATGGTCTGGTCGCCACGGAAGCCCGTTTGGCCGCCCGACCGCTCATCGTGTCAGGCGTCGGCGGACTACCGGAACAGGTGGGTGACGCTGGCCTGATTGTCGATTTTGAGGACGAAGCCTCGACGGTCAAATTGCTGAAAATATCCGTCATCTGCCACTTGTACAGATGTCGGTGGCAGGCCGGGGAGCCTGTCTGGATACCACGGAAAAGCGCATCGAGAGGTGGCTGCGGCTGCTGGTAGACATTTCCTCAAGCCGGACCCTGCCCCAGGCAGCATGAGCCGCCGCTCCATCAACGGTTCACCGGGCTGGACCAAGGGAGCTCCCGCGAAGGCGGGGGCTCTTTTTTGTCCATCGGAAAGGCGGGCACCGTTTGGATGGCGCGCGGGAGGTATCATGTCGATTTTATCATGCCCTGTGGGCAAGATGGCACTGCAGCAACCCGGATGCGCTAGCTGGCGGCTTGCCGCCGGCTCCTTTGCTGCAACGCCATGCCGATGAGCAGCAGCGCCGGCCAATAGAGATAGGCGAGAGATTCCAGATTCTCGCCAAAGCTGTACATCAGCAGCAGCATGGCCATGGCCAGCCCCGTCTGCCCCAGCCGGGAGGTCAGGGCCGATTGCAGCAACAGTGCAAGCGTGATCATCAGCGGGGTCGCCAGCGCAAGCAGACCCAGCAGTCCCTTGACGAACAACAGCCCATACCAGCTGTGATGGCTGCCGATCGGCATATATTCGACCAGATGCGGGCCGCGCTCGACTACCCCATGACCAAACCAGAATGCCTCGGCCTGCCAGCGTTCCACAGCGATCCGGCCCAGCGTCTCCCTGACCCGGGTTGAGTCGGCTCTGGCGCCGGAAAACTCGGACTTCGCAAGATTCAGTGCTTCAAGGATATCGACCGCAAACCAGCCGGAAAGCAGAACGATTGGCAATATCAGGAACCAGAGAAAAGAACGCGTCACCTGGCCGAACAGCAGCGGAATAGGCGCGATCATGATCAGGCCGACAAGCGCCAGCCGTGACTGGGATAACAGGATCATGGCAAGAGCTGCGGCAATTCCCCAATTTCTCCAGCGGCGGTCTTTCTCCTGGCAGGCGCAAATCAGATAGACCAGCCCCACCATCCCGGCCGCCGGCGACCAGGCGCGAAAAACTGCCATCGGGGCGCGCCCGACCCGGGCTCCAGAGTATAGAGGATGGTGGCAAAATATTCCGGACCGGAGCCGCCAATTATCTGAAGCGGGGAAACCCACAGGGTCGCAGGCAATCCGACAAAGGGCGCGACAAGAAACAGCGGCAGCAACAATATCGTATATTTGCCAGTTCGGCAGATTGCCCGATAGACAATCTCTCGCCGGATCGGCAGCACCGCACCGGCGAATATGAACAGTGCGATGAGCAACCATCCCTTGGCCCAGCCTATCGCCGATTTGATGGTGGCACCCGTCCCGAGGCTGAAATTGAGATGCCCGGCGATCAATATCACCAGCATGATTGTCATCGCGATGAGCCAGGCAGATATCGACCAGTGCGGCGCTGGCAGCCGCTTGGACTCCGGCAAGTTTGGACCGATATAATAGAAATACAGGGCCTGTAGGCCCAGCAGGCAACCGAGCACCGGCCCCGCGATATAGAGCCCGCCCACCAACCATAAGAGCCAAGTGGACAATATGGTGTGATGGACTAAATATTCGGAGCTATTCTGCGGATGATCGGCTGTCTGAACCATAGCAATGCCAGTCCTATGAGGATGATGATGGTCGCGCCCGTTGCGCCCGCCAAAGCGAGCAGAACCGAGGGGCTCGAGGGGGATTGCGGTAACGAGGGCTGCTCGAGCGTCTGAACCAGAGGATAGGAAGCAAACGGATCCTGCTTGTTGGTATCAACGCGGGCCAGCGCCGAGGAGAATACAGCCTCGGCCACTCGGTGGTCCCGCACAAGATCCGCAAGCTGCGAAGCCTGTTTGACGAGTTCGCTGCTCTTCATCGACTGGTTGGAAATATCTCGTCGGATTTCGGCCAGACCGGCCCGCGCACCGGCGCTCTGGGAATTGGCAACGATCATGCCCTGCATCATATTGGTTCTGCCGTCCGCCACCGCGATATCGACATTTTTCAGGATGGCATCGGAACCCAGCCCGGTCAGCGCGCGTCCGCGTTCAAGCAGCGCATTTTGCAGCTGGTCCCGTTCGGATCTGGCCTGAACCATATCGCCGTGATTATCGCCCAAAGTAGCTTCCTTTTCCCGGGTTTCGACTTCCAGCTTGGCATAGCGGTCTGCCAGTTGCTGGAACACCGGATCGGACCGCAGCCGCAGCGCGGTATTGGCCCCGCTGACGCTCTTGCCAAGAATGGAAGAAAACCGGCCTGATTCCGCTGCTTTCTGTCGTAACATTATGCGGGCCTCCCGCTCCTGCTGGCGCAGCGCGTCCATATTGGCGATGCGGGTGTTGAATTGATCCAGTGAGACCAATCCCGTTTTTGCCTGGAAATCGAGCAATGCCTGTTGCGTCGTTCTGACTTTCTTTTCCAGCACGATCAAATTCTTGTTATCCGAGTTTTCGCGCATTTCCGCTTCGTTCTTGCGCAGCTCATCCAGCTGGTTGAGGAATGTGTCCTTCAGGGCTATGGCGCGTTTGTTCGCCTGTTCGCCGCTCGCACCAACCACTTCCACCTGGATCAGATTTGTCTGGTCGATCAGCTTCACATTGGGCGCGGGGAAGCGGTGCATTCTATCACCGGATTTCTCTGCGCTCTGGCGCAGGGTTCTGTCTGTCATCAGCAAGCGCTTGTAATTTTCTGTAGGGCTCAAAGTCGCGCTGGAAAAAGCGGAGGCAACCGATGACTGGGCCTGTCCGATGCTTTCGACGTTGAGCGAGCCGCCGGCACCGGAGCCCGGCAGGATAAGGGTGAATTTGCTGCGATACTGGTCGGGTGCCAGTGCCAGAAAAAGGCCTGTCAGCGCCCAGATCACGATGATCCAGACCGCCGCCGTTTTCAGATAGCGCTTGTGCCGCATACGCATTGGCCTGCGGTTTTTACCGCATGCCAGAGTCTCATATGCAGACCCGGCTGTTCGATGATTTCCTGTTTCATGATCAGTCCAGATTCTTCAGCAGAAAATAGGGCGAAGCGGTTTCGCCAACCAGACTGATCACATCGCGCATATTCATCGCGAAACTGTCGTAGCAGGCCAGGCTGTCTCCCGGCATGAGATAGGGGTCCCTGCCATCGCGATCATTCTGGCGGACCAGTTTTTCAACCGAACGCTGGATGACCACCGACTGCCCGCTGATCGGGTTGCGGGACATCAGCACCACTTTTCGCGCTGCGTTCATCGCCGATCCGCCGACACAATTGGCTGCCACCATGGCTTGCGAGAGTCGGGTGCCGTAAGGCAGGTTGGTTGCATCACGATTGATCGCGGACGAGGCGTTGTTGCTGGCCGGACGCGAAAGGTTCGACATATAGACCCGAATGCCCGGTGCCGTGATCTGTGACGGCTTGACCAGATCATCCTGGAAGCAGGCGCGGGACCCGACGATGATCCGATCATTCGCCGTCAGTGCGATATCATCGATTGCGCTCCCGTAAATCGCGCCGTTCAGATCAATTCTGGCCCAGCGAGCGCCGCGGACCAGATAAACGGCTGACAAATCGGCGTCGGGCCGGACACCGCCGGCCGCGCGCAATGTTGTCGTCAGAGACCGGCTCGCGTTGCGGTCTCCGGAATCACCGTTGCTGAGATTGACACCCCGGGTTTCCGGATTGCGATCGCCTACCCGGATCATACCCGGCTCGAACACCGCGCCGCTAACGGCGATGCTGACGCCCCCGAGCTCCAGCAGTTGCAATCTGACACTGTTCCTCAGGCCGCGAATAAGGCCCGCATCCGCCAGTTCCTTGGCAATCACCCTCTCGGCCTCAACAATCGACTTTCCGGCGAGGCCTACCGTCAGCCTCCCGTCCAGTGTGATCGTGCCATTCGCCGCCAATACATAGGTCCGTGAGATACTGTCTTCATCCCCGGCGACTTTCAGGCGGACCCGGTCGCCGGATGCCAGAAGATCAGGCGTGCCGGCAAACACATGCGAAGCGACCTGCCTGGCGGGCAAGTCTGCTATCGGCGTCATAGCCGCCTGGCACGAACGGTAGCCGCCTGCTGCGGCCTCGACTTGCTGCGGCGCATATTGGCTACCAATGGCATTTGCCGGCCGTTCCATGGTCGCGCAGCCGCCCAGAAGCGAGGCCGTAATCAGTGTTGCGATGGTCTTGTGGGTCATATTTTCACCTGAAAATTGGATTCAGGCTAGTCTTTGCAACGGCCGTGCCAGTCTCTGATTTGCACGGCTCGCGACGGTTAACGTTCCGATAATGCAAAATATTTGGGCCGGCGTTTGCATTTTGCAAAGCTTTTGTCGCATATTGCAAATGTCGCTTGTTGCAAAATGCAGGTATCCGCCACGGCCTCGCGGAATTCAGCCATTCGCGTTTTGGCATGGAAGATGCTTAGAACCGGGGAACAACCGGCACGAAAAGGAATGGGGCAAGATGAAGGGTATAATATTTACGGAACTGGTGCGGTTCATGGAGAAAGTCCAGTCACCGGAATTCGCCGACCAGGTGATATCGGGAGCCGCGCTTCCCAATGACGGTGCATTTACGTCGATCGGCAATTATCCATCGGAATATGCCCTTGCAATGGTTGGCCAGGCATCCGAACAATCCGGCATCGAAGCCACTGAACTTTGCCGTCTGTTCGGCAAATATCTCTATGACCGGTTCAATATATTATATCCGCATATCATGGAAAGCTACAATTCGGCAGAATCCCTGTTAACGCACGTCGGCAGCCATATTCATACTGAAGTCTGTGTGCTCTATCCCGATGCGCGCCCTCCCCAGGTCACTGCAGATGTCCAGGACGGCCAAACGGTCATTCACTATCATTCTCACCGTCCCATGGCTGCCATCGCCCATGGTCTGGTTCAGGGCTGCATGGACCATTATGGTGACCAGCGTTCACTGGAGTGGGAATGTGCCGTTGACGGAAAGTCGGCCATCTTCACGATAAAGGGATAAGCCTGTGTCCAGTCACAAGATATTGATCATCGAAGACATTGCCTCATTGTCCATTGCCTATGCGGGGCATCTGGAGACGGCAGGCTTCCGCTGTGTCATCGTCGACAATCTCGCCGATGCCAATATCGAACTGGAGCGCGAGAATTCCGGATTCTCGGCGATATTGCTGGATTTACAATTGCCGGATGGCAACGGGCTGGACTGGCTTGAAAATAATGCCTCCATTCTCTCCGAAATTTCGGTCATCGTCGCCACGGCAGACGGCTCGATCAACCGGGCCATCGACGCGATGCGTCTGGGTGCTTATGATTTCATGGTCAAGCCGCTTTCACCGACCCGTCTGGTAACAGCGATGAAGGGGGCTGTGGAGGTTACGAAATCGGTCCAGGCCGACGTGATACAGGATCCGCAGACCGGCTCCGGCCCCAGCGATTTTGCCGGCTTTATCGGCTCCAGCCCGCCGATGCAGGAAGTCTATCGCCAGATAAGGAATGTCGCCAATTCCAAGGCCACGGTCTTCATCACCGGCGAAAGCGGGACCGGCAAGGAAGTGTGTGCGGATGCCATCCACAAGTCGGGTCCCAGAGGCAAGAAACCGTTTGTCGCGATCAATTGCGGAGCGATTCCCGAGGACCTGCTGGAATCAGAGCTTTTCGGCCATTTGAAAGGCTCTTTTACGGGCGCGATCACGGACCGGGTCGGCGCGGTGCAGGCGGCCCATGGCGGCACCCTGTTTCTCGACGAAATCTGCGAGATGCAGCTGAAGCTGCAGGTCAAGCTGTTGCGTTTCCTGCAAACGGGGACTGTCCAGAGGGTGGGCGCAACCAAGGCCGAGGATGTCGATGTCCGCATCATCTGCGCGACCAACCGCAATCCGGCACAAGAAGTCGAACAGGGGCGCTTCCGGGAAGATCTTTTCTATCGGCTCGCCGTCGTACCCATCGACCTGCCACCTCTCAGGGAACGGGGCGGAGACATCACCTTGCTCGCCAACTCTTTCCTGATGAAATTCGCAGAAGAGGAAGGCAAGAAATTCCTCCCGCTGAACGCCAGTCTGGCGGAAAGTTTCGAGCGCCACAACTGGCCGGGCAATGTCCGCGAACTGCAGAATCTGATGCGGCGGGCGGCGGTGATGTTTGCCGGTCCCGATCTGGATTCGAGCATATTGCCAGAGTTTGTCGACCCGGCCACGCCGGTAACCGCCCGCCCAGTTCCAGCCTCCGAACCGGTTGGCGAGCGAGCGCAACCTATCGCTTTGGAGCAGCGGGACGGTCTGAGCAGTTTTGACGACATGACCCTGGAGCAGATCGAGCAATTTTTTGTGGAGCGAGCGGTTCGCCGGTGCAACGGCAGCCTGACCAAAGCCGCGAGACAACTGGGCGTCAGCCCGTCGACGCTGTACCGGAAACGCGAAAAATGGAACGTCGCATCGCCGGACAGCTAGCCCGGGCGCACGCCACCCCACCATTGCCCGGAATTTCCCGCTGCTGATGTCCTAGTTCGATACCAGATAATAGCTTACGGGCCGGCTCTCGCTGGTCCGGATATTGATCTGATATCTTTCGGTAAAGAGCGGCAACCACTCGCAATTTGCTGGCCTGGAGGACGTGTGACGGCTGCAGATCCGCTTTCCCTGGCCATCGCTGATCTCGATGGTCAACGGCTTCGGAGAACCAGGCACCAGCGCCACCGAGGCCTTTTTTCCCGCCAGAAAAATCTGCTCGATACTGACCCGCGACGTCGCCGAGACCATCCCCTTTTATAGGATGGTCCGAGCGCCCGGCCACGATAGACCGGTGGCGCGACGGACGGATCGATCAGGCTGGCGCGCTGGTTCCAGCTTCTCGAGAGATTTTCCTGCTGATCGCCGGCAGGTCTGGCTCCGAGATTCTCCAGCATCTGCGCGGCGATGCGCAGCGCAGCGGCATCGGCAGCGTCCGCCGCCACCTGCCCCGCCGCAATAGCATCGGCCGCCCGCATCACCGCGCTGGCGTCGACCGGAGCAATGGCGATATCGGCACGTTCGTGAGATGTCCGCGCAGCCGAGCCGGGAGCCGTGCTGGTGCAGGCGGACAGAAGCGACACCGACGCCGCCAGTGCAATCGTCGGACAATATCGGTTCCTCATATCAACCACTCCCTTCCGGTCTGATTTCGAACAGCGCTCCGGGCTCGGCGTCCCGGCATGTGATGACCAGTCCGTTGCGCTCGGCCAGCGCCTGTGAAAGAGCCAGACCGAGGCCATGCCCCTTCGCCCCGCTGGCATCCACGCGAACGAAGCGCTGGAAAATCTTCTCCCGCATATTTTCGGGGATGCCGGGACCATTGTCCCGCACCACGATTACAGGTCCTGGCCGTAGCGCGAGCTCGACCACACCACCCTTCGGCGTATATTTTAGCGCATTGTCGAGCAGATTGGACAATATGCGCTGGATATGGGCGGGATTGGCCATCATCTGGACTCCCGGCGCAATGTCGGTCCCGAAGCTTATTCCGAGATCCTCCGCGCTTTCGGCGAACAATTCGGCCATTTCGGTTGCGATTTCCGAGACATCGCAGGGTGACAATCCGCTGCGATCACCCTTCTGGGCGCGGCTCGAAGCTATGTCGAGCAGCGAGTCCAGCATCTGGATGATATCGCGAATATCCTGCCGCGCCCGGCCGAGCGTCTCGCTGTGCAGCGGGTCCTTGCTTTGGCCGATGGCCGTTATCAGACGGTTATCCAGATGCATCAGCGGCGTGCGCAGCTCATGCGCAGTATGGTCCGAAATGTCTCGATGCGCAGAAACCAGCGAAGCCAGCCGCCCTATCATGGCGTTGCTGTGGCGCGATAGCTGGTCAAGCTCGTCACCTCGCTGGTCGACCGGAATGGTGGCCGCGAGATTGCCGGTGCCAATTTCCCGAAAGGCATCGTTCATGCTGCCGAGCCGGCCTTTCAGGCGGCGGGTGGAATAATAGCCGATCATGCTGAATATCAGGACCAGCAGAATCCCGGCACCAAGGAAAGCGATCCGGATCCGCGCGAGCAAGGCCGACCGGGCCTGAGTGTCGCGTCCGACAAGCAGCTTCAGGTCCGGGTTCAGCTGGGTGGCCCGGGCAAATATCTGCGTTCCGTCTGCCAGACGGAAAAGCCTGCTTCGGAATTTTCCGAAGACAGTTCGGGCCAGGAATCGACATTGCCGATGATCGCCCGGCCGCTCGGCGATGCGAGCAGATAGTAGCGCTTGTCATCGGGCGACTGCAATTCCAGCCGGTCCGATATCCGCCGGCGCAATTCGGTCGCGCCGCCGCTGATATAAATATCGGCCAGACCGGCGATATCCGTATCGACGCTGCGCGCCATCTGCTCCCGGAATTCGGTTCGTACGATCCATTCGGTCATCGCGAACAAGGCGGTAGAAGACGCTATCGAGACAAGAATGACGATCAGACTCAATCGGCCGAACAAGGAAGAAAAATGCTCATGATCAGACGGCGTGGAGCCGGTAGCCTGCCCCCAGATCGTCTCCAGTACCGGCTTGTCAAAACCTTCTTCCAGCTTGCGCCGCAACCGTCCGACATTGACGTCGATGACATTGGTCTGCGGATCGAATTTCAGGTTCCAGACGTTCAGCAACAGCATCTCGCGGGTAACGATCTCCCCGGCATTTTGCATGAAATACCGGAACAGGTCGAACTCCTTTGGGCTGAGCGGAACATGCCGCCCCTGCCGGTGCGCGGTGCGCGCCTTGATATGGCATTCCATGTCGCCGAATATGATCACGGCGCTGTGCGATTGCCCGCTCGCGCGCCGGTGCAGGGCGCGAACCCGAGCAATCAGCTCTTCCTGTTCGAACGGCTTGGCGAGATAGTCGTCGACCCCGGCGTCCAGCCCTTCGATCCGGTTTTCCGTCCGGCCCAGAGCAGACAGCATCAGCACCGGCACATCGACTCCCGCCTCGCGCAATTTGCCGATAATTTCTATGCCGCTCATATCCGGCAGCATCCGGTCGAGGATCACGAGATCGAATTGTGAACCGGCGGCAAGGCGCAGGCCCTCGTTTCCGTCGGCTGCCCATACAGTTTTGGCACCGGTCCGCGCCATCGCGGCGGAAACCATGTCTGCGGTCTGCGCGTCATCCTCGATATGCAGAATGTTAAGACCGGGCATGGCTTTGGCTCATTCTCAGATAGGGTTGAATCATGGCTAGACCCATAGCATCACCATCTCAAGATAATGCAGTGACAAATGCTGTTAGAAAAGCGCCATCAACAGTTTGCAAACATGCAATTTCTTTCATAGAATTGATCCGGGCGCAAACCGGTTTCGACTTTGCCAGCAATGGCCGGGCGATAATCAGCATTGTTGGAAGAGGTTGCACATCATGGCATTCAGATATTGGAAACTGGCTCTATTGCTCTCCGCCGGGCTTTTGCCCGGGATTGCGCATGCGGAGAATGACCAGACGCTCAACGAAAGAATGATCGCGCTGGTAGATCGCGACGTCTCCCGCCAACCGAAAGTCGCGATCGAAGAAATCCGGGCGATGATCGCGCAAGCGGAAGCCGACAAGGAAGTCGGCACGCTGGCCCGTGCGGCTGCATTGGGTGCTTTGGGCGGTGCGCATTTCTATATTCAGGATTTCGATCAAAGTCTCGCCAGTTTCCGGGCGGCGGAAGAGCTGCTGGCAGCAGACAATCTCAATACCCACAAGCAGATGATCTCGATATTGAACAATATCAGCGTCGTCCTAAGCATGACCGGAAAGGCAGAAGAAGCGCTCGCGATCCAGCAGAAAGTTCTGGATATCCGCCGGGAAACGGACGGGACAGACAGCTCCAGCTACGCGGCGGCCCTGTTCAATATCGGCAGCACCAAATTCCGGCTGGGCGACTATGAATCGGCGGTGACCGAAATCCGGGAGGCGGTTGACATCGCGCGGGCCATCGAGAAGCCCACCGACGCCGACAATACGCTGGCCGTGACCTACTGGATGTCTCTTGCCGCGGTGGTCAATGCCACCGGCAACACCGAACTGTCGCTCAAGGAAAACCGTCTGGCCACCCAATATGCCGAAAGTCGGCTGGGCGACCGCCATTCGGTCTATGCCGGCGCTTTGAACAATCTGGGCTCGGCCCTGAGCAGCGCGGGCCGTTGTGGCGAGGCGATACCTTTGCTCCGCCGTGCGCTCGAACTGCGCACCGAGATTCTCGGTCGCGACAAGCGGGATACGGCGATCACGCTGACCAATCTTGCCGACTGCCTGGCGAAAGCGGAACCCAGCCTGGACCAGGTTGCCATGTTCGACGAAGCCGCACGGATTTTCGAAAGCAGTCCCGGCAACAGCCAGAGCCGCTATACCGGCAACAGCCTTGCCAAGGCAGGCTTGCTCAGCACCCGACTGGGACAATTGAAGGAGGGCCAGGCTTATCTTGAAAGGGCGCTGTCACTAACCGAGAGCGCGCTCCCCGACACTCATCCTGCGGTTGCCGAATTGCGTCTGGAACTGCTGAACAATTATCTGCTGAACCGGAACTACGAATCTGCCAATACCATCATGTCCGCGATCGAAAAACAGGACGATGCGGTTGCCAGATTTCCGGCGGTCGAGAAATTCAAGTTTGCGGTGATGCGAACCGAACTGGCGAATGCGTTGGGGCGTCCGGAGAATAAATCATCGGAGGCAATTGCGGCATATCGGGAAGTCCGGGGGAAAATACTGGATCGCGCGGTCTCGATCGAAGAATATTTCGCGGACGACACGGGCCTGACCGACCAGTTTGCCAGATTTGCCGGAATCATGGCCGGCGAGGGGAATATGGCCGAAAGTTTTGACGCCATGCAACTCGCCCAGTTTGCCGATCTGAGCAGCGTGTCGGGCAATCTGACGGCCAGATCCATCGCCGAAAAGCCGGCTTTGGTGACGAAGTCCGAAGGCTGCAGGACCTGGTGCAGAACGGCAAGAAAATCGATGCCGGTTTCACCAAGGCTACGACAGAAGGCGACAAGCCACGGCAGGCCGCCCTGCTTGCCGAACGGGAAGACAATAGCAAAGCCATTGCCGATTTGTCCGCAAGGATCGAAACCGCCCTCCCCGACTATTGGGCATTGGCGAAGCCCGAACCGGTCGCCCTCGGGAAACTGCAGTCCGCGCTGGGATCCGCCCCGTTGGTGATGGTGACGCCCGCGCTGGATGGCGTCTATGTCACAGCTGTGACCCGGGACGATTATCTGTGGCAGAAGACACCGGCCACTCCCGGACAAATCAACCAGTGGGTACTGGATATCCGCAACAGCATTTCGCAGGATGGCGGTTCAACGACACCCTTCGCGATGGATAGCGCGCATGCCCTCTATCGCTATTATTTTCCACCCGAAGTCGAAACTCTATTGCAGGACAAGCAGGAAATCCATCTGGTCAGCGCCGGTGTTCTGGCGGCCCTTCCTGCCTCATTGCTGATCATGGAGCCGGTCCGCGGACAAACGGCCGACGCGGATATAGCATGGCTGATAAAGCGCTTCGCGGTCAGCAATCCGATGAGCGTGAGTGACCTTGTCCAGCCTCCGGTTTCACGAAAACGGGACATCCGCTTTGCCGGCTTTGGCGCGCCTTCGCTTTCCGGAACCAGAGACGGTCCCGTCGTCTTCGCCAGCCTGTTGCGAAGCGGGAATGTCGATGTCGCCGAAGTGCGCGACCTTCCCAGCCTGCCCTCAGCCACGCTGGAGTTGACAAATATCGGCGAAGCGCTCGGCCGGGATCTGTCCAGCGTGATCACCGGCGATGCGGCAACCGAAGCGCGGATCAAATCCATGGACCTGCGGCCCTATTCCGTTCTGGCTTTTGCGACACACGGGCTGGTCAACGGTGAATTGCGGGGACTGGGTGAACCTGCCCTTGTGTTCACGCCACCGCAGACCGACGACGGTGCTGATGACGGCCTGCTGACCGCTTCGGAAATCGGGCAATTGCGCCTGGATGCCGACTGGGTGATCCTGTCCGCCTGCAACTCGGCTTCCGGTGCAGGCGTCGGAACGCCCACCTATTCGGGCCTGGCCAAATCCTTTGCCTATGCCGGCGCCCGATCGCTGCTTCTCTCGCACTGGCGGGTTCGCGATGATGCCGCTGCCCGGCTGACCGTGGACACCGTAAAAATGCTGCTGGCGGTATGGATCGCGCCCAGGCCCTGCGGCGGGCGCAACTTGATCTGATGGCTGACCCCGGCGTCCCGGGGGCCTCCCATCCGGCGGTCTGGGCCCCGTTCATCCTGATCGGCGACTAAGGACAAAGCGAAAGGGCGCCCTCCGGGGTGGAGGACGCCCTTCCCAATCAGCGAGGTCCCTGCGTTCGGGTCGCATTAACGCAGATCTTCGACTGAAACCCACCCCTTCGTGCCGTAATTGTCGGTCACTTCGACAAATAGGCCGGCCTTGTTGCCGGTTGGAAGCAATTCGGTATCCGCACGCAGGGCCCGGACCTCCGGAGCAGTGGCTGATGCACTGGCCAGCATCTTGGTCTCCACGGCAACCGTGTAACTGGCGGTCGCTGGTGCAGTGGTAGCCGCAGCCTGCTGCACCGTCGCCAGCGCACCGGCCTGCGAAGCCAGTCCGTTAAAGGCCTCGATGAAAGCGCTGGTGACCATCTTGCCGTCTTTCGAACTGCCATATTGCCCGAACTGCCCCTGGCTGGCCGCTACCCAATCGCTTCTGCCGAGTATCTTGATGGTCGATTTCCGGCTTTGTCCACTGCCGGCGATCAGCGTCTGGCCATTGGCCGGATTCATCAGCCGCAGGCCGGCGGTGATCGTCTTCTTTTGCCGCCGAGGCCGCCGAACATTCCCACCAGCGCGCCGCCCATCGGAACCTTGCTCAGCACCGTGGTGGCTGCACCGGACCGGACCAGCCCTTCGGTCAGCGCCGTCTTCGCGACGTTCATCGTCTGGTCCACCTCTTCCTGGGAACCGGCGATGGCGGACAAAAGATAGTCGGTCGGCTGGCCGTCGGCTCCCGTATGGAGTGTAAAACATCCCGATTCCTGAACGATCGCGCCCAGCATGCCACGCGGGCTCGACAGGCCGAATTTGTTCCAGCCTTGGGTGTCGCCGTCGGTGATTGCGATGGTTCCATGGGATGCGTCGCATTTAACCACTTCGACGCTATTGTCTTTCGCGGCGGCTGGCGCCGTGGAAGCGACAATCGATATAATCGCGGTGGCCGTCATCATCGCTGAAACTGGTTTGAACTTTGTCATAATTTCCATTCCCCTTGCTCTAGTTGCCAACAGAAACTGGCGGGAATCCGGTCCGTTTGCCAGTTACAGATAGTGTTAGAGACGTGACAGACGCTGTTAGATTCAGTTGCTGCAGGAAGAACCGGGTCAGGCCTTCTCTCCGGAGGAGGTGAGAGGGTGGGCCGGACCCGGTGTCGCCGGCAACTAGTGGAAGGAAAATTCGGACCAAGCCGTTCCCTGATAGCGGCGATGCCATCGCCGGGGTTAAGCGCACTGCCCGGCCGTCCTTGGCTGCGCGGACCGATCCCGATGCGGGAGGCGTTACCAAGATCAGCAGGGATCCGGCTGTTGGCGCCGGTCCAGGTGGACCAATCACTGCCCGCCATATTGCTGGCCGTGGCGGCTGATCCGGATTTGCCGAACGCAGCAGCCCCCTCGACGATCAGGCCCGAAGCGGAACTTCCGAACGTGTAATTGACCCCGACGTGACTGGCTGTCTCGCCGGCGAGAAAGCCATCGATCGTCGCACTGCATCCACTGGCGCAAACCGGTCCGTCGCCAGTGACCGGGACATTGAAACTGGCAAAGCTATGATAAGTAAAGCCCGTGCTGGTATCGGTGTAAATGACCAGACCATCGGTTGCAGCGCCGGCAACGCCACCCGTCGTGGCTATGCCATATGATGACCCGCCGATGCCCACATCAAATTCCAGTCCGACCTTCGGTGTGGCACCGAACGCGATGGCGAGTTGCCCGTCAAATGTGCCCGGTGATTGCGACCCGTCCCGCAAGGTCGGAGAGGTAGAACCTACCAGATCATAGATGATCGTTCCGCCTGTTGGCAGATCGGTTGCAGGGCTGCCATAGACGAAATGCACGCCGCCATTTTCCGGATAGTCGTAATCGCGAGCACCGTTGATCGTCGACAATGTGGCGGTTCCATCTGCCCATCGTGACCAGTTTATCACGCCGTCGGCTGCCGTACCAAAATCGACGATAGCGGCGGTACCGCGCTTGCCCGATGTATTGGCCAGCCCCCGATATTCGCTCAGTCTGCCATCGCTGAAACCGACGGTCTGCATGCGATTGCCAAGCCCGTTGATGATCTGCTCATTCCGGGTAACTTCCACCGGCTCGCCTTCCTGATCGGCCCGTGCAAAACCCGCCACGCCGTGAATGGCACCATAGTCAGCCGTACCAATTTCGTAGGAGAAACCGACATAGCGGCCATCCTTGCCGCTGAGAAAGCCGCTGGCCGATCCGGTGCAGCCTTCACAACGTCCGAGTTCGGACAGGACCGTGCCCTCACCACTGAAATTATAGACACCGTTACCGGCATTGATCACACTGATCGACAGATCGTCCAGTCCACCCGCGGAAAGAAAGTTGAACCGGTCATTGCCCATGCCGATGATCGTGTCCCAGCCCATTTTCAGCGTCGCGAAATCTATCGCAATTTCACCCTCAAATGTTCCCGGCTCACCCATTCCGTCAAACCGTGTCGGCCTGGTACCCCCGCCAACGGCATATTCCGCTCTTCCAGTCGGCAGCGTACCGGTTACATTCTCGCCAAAGATATAGTGGATGGATTCGTTTCCTTCCAATATCCGCTTGCCGCCCTTGATGTTGCTGAATTCACCGTCGGCCCAGCGCGTCCAGCCCAGCACATCCCCGAGCGCACCATTTTCCACATTTTTCGCGGTGCCGATGCTGCGGAAAGCATCACCGACACCTGCCTTGACCCTGACTTCCGACAGGGCTGACTTGTTGGACGGGTCGCCATCCGTATATCCGGTAATCCGGAAAGCCCGTCCTTCATCCGCCGGCTGCTCACCACGCGTCAGGAAATTGGTCGACACGTCGATTGCCGAGGCGAAATTTCCGGCCACCGGCTGAGCGAAACCGTCGTCAATCTTCTCACCGCGGAATGTCTTGGTGATCGGATTGGGCGTGCCGCCGCTATTCCCGCCCTTGGCGAAGGCGGCGCTGCCATCGATCCATTTGGTGACATTCAGGGCATCATCACGGATCGTATAGGCGAAGCCGGCATGGCTCGCCCCGTCTCCGGCGAGGAAACCATTGTAGATGAACCGGCAGTCGCCAACAGAACAGGCGATGCCAAGACCGTCTTCCAGATCGATTGTCCCATTGAACCGGCCATCGCTCAGCACCGAGATACTTGGTGCAAGCACGCCGCCTGCCGACGATATTTCATACAGCGAGCCTGCGATGGAAACGCGGGCTTCAAGGCCTGCCAGAATCTGCGCGGTCCCGAAATTGACGGAAAATTTTCCATTGAACACACCCGGAGCGACGCTGTCATCGCGCAGCGTCGGACTGGTGTAACCGATCAGATCATAGTTCAGCAGGCCGCCACTGGGCGCATTGACCAAGGGAAGACCGAATATGAAATGGTCCCCGCTGTTCGGGCCTCGGAGAGCGCCGAGGATTTTCGTACCACCGGCCAGACGAGACCAGCCTATGATGCCCTGATCGCCACCTTTTTCTACCTCGTCACGCTCGTTGAACCTAATCTCGAACCCGCTACTCAACCGGTAGCCGACAAATTCGCCCGCGTCGAACATCAGTGTGACCGGGCTGGCCTGACCCGTTTCGGTGATTTTGGCAAAGGCAAGATTGATATTCGCCTGACTGTCATCCGGTCGCACTCCATCGGAAGCGGCGAGCACTGGAGGAGGGGTCGGTGTAGGCGTCGGGGTCGGAGTGCCGCCGCCCGTATTCCCGCCAAACTGGGGTGGAACCGAGTAGCCGGCTAGCCGGAACAGGCGCGCGAGTTCGTCCGGATCGATACCCGGAGGAAAGGCATTGGCGAACAGCAGATCGATCAGCGCCTGGACCGTCGGATCGCCCGGCGGGATCGTGCCCCCGGATGAAACCAGCGCCAGCAAATCCGCCAGCGAACCGAAGCTCGGTCCACTGCCGGAAATGCCGCCGACCGTATAGCCGGCAGCGCCCAGCGCACGCAGAAATTCCTCCAGCTGGAACTGGGAAATCGAAGAAGGCACTCCATAGGTCTGTAAGTTAAAGAGAAAGGCCTGGATCTGGGTGGGCGTCAGACCGCTATAAGTTCCCAGATTACCATTCGCGCTGGCCGCCAGAATATCGAGCATGATTTGTACAGCGAGCGCCGGATCAATGGCTCCGGTCTGGGCCTGAACAAGCGCCTGCAACTGCGGGATCGTGGTCGCGGACTGCAAGGTACCGGGCGTAAAATTCTGGGTTTGCGACACGCCGGCATAACCGAGCGATGACGGACTGGTCTGGCTGGCATTTGCAAGATATTGCGCGGCTGTCCTCTGGGCTTGCTGCACCTGCTGGAATGCCGTCTGGCCGCCGCTGCGATTGGGTTGAACACCGGCGCTCACGGTCGCGGAAGGCCCCGATCCTGCGCTGGCACGAAAAGCACTGCCGGCACTGAAACTGCGGCTGCGTCCGTTGCTGCTGACCTGCATCGAGCCGGAGAGCGCAAAGCCGGAGAAGCTGCCGTCGGCAGCGATTTGGCCACTGGCACTGCTGCCGGAGCGCAAGGAAATCTGGCTGCCATTGCCCGCCAGAATCGGCACGGGATTCCCGCCCTTGGGAACAGAAGCGGTAAAGCTGCCACTGGTCATGCTGAGCTGGCCGTTGGAACCGATAGAATAGCTGGCAGGCCCGACAATGCTGACCATCGTCCCGTCATCAAGCTTCAGTTGCACCGTTCCCGAAGCAATCTGCTGCTCACCCCCGCCATTTTGCGCCGACGGACCACCGGCACCGGCGGACGCAAAACCAGTTCAGCGCCCCATACCGGAGAACAGGGTATGAGCAAGGCCGCGAGCGTTGTTACCAATGCGCTGGCACCGGCCAGCTTCACATCGGTCAGCAAGTTGGTATTTCTCTGATTGTCACGGGTCATGATGTTTCTCCCAGAAAATTCTTTTGAAGTTAGAAGCTCAGCCGAACGCCGACGGAGGCGGTCCAGCGGTCATAGTCGTACAGGCCGATATTGCTGTCGTTGCGCGTGTAGGTGACGCGAGGACGGACGCTCAGACTGTCGGTAAATTTGTAGCGGACACCCAGCGATGCATCATATTGCATATCCTGGCGGCCCTTCAGAAAGAGCGGATCGCTGGCGTCATAATCCCGATGCTCGACACTTGCTCCGATAATAATCGCAGCCTTTTCGCCGAGATCAAACTCTCCGCCGAGCTGTGCGTTGACGAAGCCATAGCTGAGCTGGTCCGCTCCGGCGCGACGGGTTTCTTCCTTGCCGCCGCCAATACCGCCGTAGAGACTGTCATCGGCATAGGTGATGCTGCCGGAAAAACGCTCGGCGTCCTGCAGCGGATTGCCGTCGTAGTTGAGCCGGAAATATTGCCCGCTGACCGACAGAGCACGATCGTTCGACAGGCGCTTGGTATAGCGCAGGTCGCCGCCGACGCTGGTGCGGTAACCGCGATGGCCGAGCCAGAATCTCTGCCCCTGCCCGGACAGGGACACCACATCACCATTGGCAAGGCTGTGGGCAATACCGACCGTGCCGACGGCCGACGCCTGGTCGACAAACCGCGTGTCGACATTGTCACGCCAGTTGCCGAGTATCGAACCGAACAGCCGCGTCTGCCGGCTCAACGGAGTGGAACCGGACAGCCCCCCAGAATCTGGTAAAATCCGGCATCCTGTTCGCGCGCAGCGCCGTTCAGCGTCGCGGGACCGAGAAAGGCGAACAGCGGCAAAGTAATTGAAATCGCGTCGGTCGCGGTGTTGATATTGCTGTCATAGCCGCCTTCCACATCGAGATAGCCGGTAATTTCCGAAGGGCCGCCGGCGATCTGCTGATCCAGTGTCCGGACCAGGCCATCGATGCGGTTGCGGACCGGGTCGGGAATGGAAGGATCGCCGCGGACGGTTGCGAATTCCGCGCGCGCGGTATCGATATCGCCGGCCACAGCATAAGCACGGGCAAGCTCGGCTTGAGCACGTGCATGGTCCGGCTGCTGCGCCAATATCCGCTGAAAAGCGATAATCGCTTCCCCTGGGCGCCCGCTTTCCAGCGCCGCCAGACCGAGCGCAAGATCATAATCCGGCTCTCCGGCGCGATCGCCTTCCTGAACTTTCAGTGCAGAATAGGCCGCTTCGGCCTGCCCTGCGCCCAGCTGCTGCATGGCATTGTGAACAAGCGGATCGCTTTGCGCCGCAGCCGGCGCAGAAGCGAGCGCGATCAAGCAGCTGTGCAAGGCGATGGTGGATATCGCGACGGTTTTGGAAAAGCGCATTCAGGCCCCCTGTCAATTCATTGGATATGAACATCGGATAGGACAGCGGCGCGCCATAGGCTTGTTACAAGCGCAGGTAGAAAGATGACAAAGACGGTTATCCAGATGAGGACGGGATGCGGTTTGGTCGTCCCGCTCCTGGCAATAGACGGGTTACCTCCGGCGCCTTGCGTCGGTCTGATCAACCCAATGGCCTCGGACCCTGCCCGGAGTGCGGCGGCGGGGTCCCGATCAGGCCATCGTCATTCGGGCCGGGAGATCTTTTGCCAAATTATAACGGAGGGAAGATTTTCAACGTCACGCTCCATATCGCTATGCAGCGCAATCCATGCGGGGTTCGCTCTGTGCCAGCTTCAAATCATCCCGTTTATAGACATCGGGAAAATAGCGGATACTGCCGTCGTCCGCTCCTTCCGCGGTAAAATAGGCAATGTAGATCGGGATCGCCTTGGCAAGCGACAATCGGGTCGTTTCCCGGCTCGCCAATATTTCGTCAATCTGCTCTGGCGTCACGACTCCCTCGAGCAGGGTCTTGTCCAGATCGATAGCACCCCCCACCCGGATACAGCCGTGGCTGAAGGTACGCACCGGTTCCGAAAACAGATTCTTGTTCGGAGTGTCGTGCAGATAGACGCTGTAGGGATTGGGCATCACCAGCTTCATCTGCCCGAGCGCATTGCCCGGTCCGGGGCGCTGGCGATAGCGGCCATTCTGGACGACATAGCCTTTGCGCCGCGCTGCAGCCGGATTGTTGAGCACCAGAGACCCGATACCCTCAGCAACAATTGATGTCGGAATTTCCCACCAGGGATTGAGGATCACGCCGCTGACCGTGGCTTCAAAACCGGCGTCGGGGATTTGGTCTTACCCACAATGACCGGCCAGCTTTTGAGCTTCCGGTTATTTTCCCAAAGGGTGACTTCGAAACTGGCGGCATTTACCAGCAGATATTTCTCGCCCATAACCAACCGCATCCAGCGCCAGCGTTCCATATTCACCGCCAATGTCGCACGCTTTTCCGCGTCAATTTCGGTCACATAGGCCGCGCGCAGCGCCTCGTAATGCGGGCTGCGCGGACGAAGGGCGTCGAAATAGCTGGTCAGATCGTCGCGAAGCAGCGCTTTCATCAGCAGTTGCTGCGTGTCGATGAGACGGTCATCGCTACGGATGCGCCACCTCACCCGGGCCGAAGCGGGAGCACATCCTTCAAGATAGGCCCGCATCAGCTCATTGGCCGCGATCGTAGCAAGCCGCGACCGCCGATAGGGATCAGTGGCCGAATTTGGCTGACTGAAATCGCTAATGGTACAGTTTTCCAGCCCGTCAGAAGCACGCGCATCAACCAGCTGCTGCAGTTGGGCGATTTGCGGTTCGGTCCAGATCAGGTGATCACTCCCGCCCTCCGTTTGCTGGCCGACGGTCTGCGCCATGGCCGTGGCAGAAAGCAGAAATCCGCCCAGAATTGCTTTAAATATTCTCATGATGTTCCCTCTCCAGCCTATTGGCGAGTGTAACAATAAGTATTGATACTTAATCCTGGGTACAGGAAAAATATGCTATGCACAGAGGATGAACAGACGACATTTTATTACCGCCAGCCTGGTTGGCATTACCGGCGCCGCATATGGGCTGAGTACCCGGTCGCAGGCCGCCAGCAAGATTGAGACGCCACTACCGGCCGCTCGAGAAATCTCTCCCCGTGCCGGCCCTCTGACGCTGATCGAACGCGCCAAGGCGGCGATGGTCGCGCATCAATCATCATTATTGCACACCGACAGGATCGGAATTGCCGACTATTCTCTGCACTCCGCCAAGGAACGTTTCCACATTGTCGACATGGCAAGCGGCAATATCCAGTCCTTTCTGGTGGCCCATGGCAAGGGTTCCGACCCGAGGCATACGGGCTGGCTGCAGGAATTTTCCAATATTCCGGGATCCGAAGCCTCTTCCGGCGGCAGCTATATGACCAGTGAAAGCTATGTTGGCAAACATGGCACATCCCGTCGGCTGAAGGGTCTCGACCCGACCAACAATATGGCCGAACCGCGCGCTATCGTGATCCACGGTGCCTGGTATGCGGAACCGGAAATGGTAGAGTCCCACGGCAAGCTGGGCCGCAGTCAGGGGTGCTTTGCCTTTTCCGAAAGCGATCTCCCGGTCATATTGGAGCGTCTGGGACCCGGCCGGCTGCTTTATGCCGACAAGGTCTAACGACCACCTAGCAAGCCCCACCGTCTAGCCCGGCAGCAGAAAATTCTCTGACGCTAGCGGTACAGGCCCGGCAAAATTACAGCCGACCCATTCGCGTTTATCGTCTGCACGTCGTTCTCGCGCGATCAGCGGCTCGCGGTTTTTATTTCTCTTCAGGCCATTTGATCGAAGGTCCGAGGTCGGCCATAACCTTGCGGGCATCAAAAGCGCGCGCTGCGTTGGCGGGCATCGGCCCCCGGCGCATCAAGATGTCCGCTTCGGCTTCGAACCGCTCTACTGTCCGCACATCCGTGTCAAAGGACCAGAATGGATCGCGGCCATAGGGATGCCAGGTCGACCAGACGCCGCTGCGATAATAGCGCCAGTGCGGACGCCAGTTCAGATAGAGAGACCCGTAATAGGGCTCGTAGCGGGGGAAATGCTCGACATAGGTGTGCCGGTCGGTTTCGGTTGTATGGTCGGTTATCCGGAACCAGTCATAGCCACTCTGGACCGTGAGCTCCGCGGCCCGGTACAGGAGATAGCCCTCCACCGTATCGCGCGAAGTCAGCGTATTGCCGGCAAATCTGACACGATAATGGTTGTCGTCGATACGATCTTCTGAATAACCGCCGGAGACCCGCTGTCCCGCGATTTGAGGCTGATAAGGGTCGCGGTCGCACAGGCGAGCAGCAACAGGGTCAAGAGCAACGCGCCTGTATTCGCCACAGCTTTGATGATATTCGGGTGATCCCTCATGGTCGGTCCTCCTGATGGCGCCGCAAATGCGGCCGAATCCATGCGATTTTCGGAGACTATGGCCGGATTGTCTTTACGTAATTGTTCGTAAGACCGGTCCGTAACAATACCTATCGCCGCCAACAAGAGCGCCTCCTAGACAGTCTTCAGTCAATAAGCTGACGGGAGAATGAAATGCTGGTGCGCAAGGATAGCAGGGTGATCGCCGTGGACGGGTCGCGGATGACAATGTTCAAGAATATCGGGGAAGCCTTCGAACCGGTGCTGGAACTGATCGAGGAACATAAAAATCCTTCGTTGCGCACTTCGGAACTTGGTACCGACAGACCGGGGCGCAGTTTTCAGAGCAAGTCTCCCAACCGCGGAGCCCATGAACAGACCGATCTGCAACAGCAGGAAGAAGACCGGTTCGTGACCGATATAACGCAAAGAATCGAACAGATCATGTCGGGATCGAAAGAAGGCGTCATACTGGTCGCCGCGCCGCGCGCCCTGGGCGTCATCCGGAAACATCTGGGGCCGGAAACCAGCGCGCGATTGCTCGCAGAAATCCCGAAGGACTTTGGACCGGATGCAGCCGAACCGCTCGCTAAAATGCTCGCCAAGCATGAAGTTTGAGGGCAGCGGCTCCCCAGTCCGCGCCTTGTTTTCTCCGGCAGGGCGGGCCGGTTCTTCTGGCGTCGATTTTTCGCACCCGGAACTCCAGCCATGACCCATGCTGACGAATATCGCTCCCGGCTCATGAGCGCCGGCGATGCTGTACGGGGATTGCAGCCCGGTGCACATATGGCGATGGGCATGGCGACCGCAGAACCGCCGGCCCTGCTGGGCGCGCTTGCCGATCTCGCGGAACAGGGAGATATCGACGATATCAAATTGTGGTATTTTCATTCGATGGACCACGCCGCCGAGACGGTGCTGCGACCGGATCTGCTCGGCCGCATTCGTCCGCGCTGCATGTTTCTGAGCGCGATCGAACGCAAATTGCTGGGCGCGCAGAAACCCGGCACCAACAGCCCCGTCGAATTTGTTCCGGTCGCTTTCAGCGATTCCCCGCGGCTTTTCGAAAAAGAAGTCTCGCTAGACCTGTTTGTGACCACCGTATCGCCGATGGACAAACATGGCTGGTTTACCTTCGGAACGAGCAACGATTATTCCACCGCCGCTGCGCGTAACGCGAAAAAGCTGGTGGTCGAGGTCAATCCCTACATGCCGCGCGTGTTCGGCGCCTCGCTGCTTCATGTTTCCGAAGTCGATGCGATCGTCGAAAACACAATGCCGATAGTCGAGGTTCAAGCGCCCGAAACATCTCTGGAGGAAGCACAGGTCGCCGCGATCATCGCCGACATGATCGACGACCGGGCCTGTCTGCAAATGGGCATTGGCGCGCTGCCGGGCGCGGTTTGTGCCTTGCTGCGAGACCGGCGGGATATGGGTATCCATACAGAGTTGATGACCCCCGCCCTCGCCGGCCTGATCCAGTGCGGCGCGGTTACCAATCAGGCCAAGACCACCTATCGAGGCCGCAGCGTGTTCACCTTCGCCATGGGCGACAGGCCATTTTATGACTTTCTCGACGACAATCCTGCCATGCACAGCGCGCCGGTCAATATCGTCAACGATCCCCGCCATATCGCAAAAACAGAAATGTCGTTTCGGTCAACGCTACGCTGCAGATCGATCTTGGCGGCGCGTGCAATTCGGAACATCTGATGGGACGACAATATAGCGGTTCCGGCGGGCAGCTCGACTTTGTCCGCGGGGCGACCGCGTCGAAAGGCGGCAAGTCGATCATTGCCTGCCAGTCGACTGCCCGGAACGGCACAGTTTCCCGCATCGTGCCCCGGCTGGATGGGCCGGTGACCACCCCGCGCAACGACACCCATATCGTGGTAACCGAATATGGTTCGGTAGACCTGAAGGGCAAATCGCTGAACCAGCGGGCCGAAGCGCTGATCGGCCTAGCCCATCCGAAATTCAGGGACGAGTTGGCCAACGGTCTCTAAGATCCGGACGGATATGCAGGCCATCATCCATTTCTCCAGTTGCGTGTCAGTCAGCACGGGAAAAGATACGTACACTCCCTGATATGGCCGCCATCCTTCGGCAATTACCATAGCTGCTTTCCAACCCGGGGCAATGCGAGCCATTGAAGCATATCATCCTACCCACTTTGCCACATTCCGCCGAAACACCCTCGCTTGAGAGTGGCGGACTTTCGGTCGTCTCGATCAGCAAGAAATTTGGCAGAAAACAGGTGCTGACCGACGTTTCGATCGAGGTCAGGCCTTCCGAGGTGGTCGGTTTGCTCGGTCGGGACGGGGCTGGCAAGACCGTGACTTTCTATTCGATCCTCGGGCTGTTGCGGGTAAATTCCGGTCATATATTTCTCCATGGTGAAGATATAACCCGGCTGTCACTCGATCGGCGTGCGCTTCGTGGCCTGGGTTATTTGCCACAGGAAGCCTCGATTTTCCGCGGGCTGACAGTCGAACAGAATATCATGACCGTGCTCGAACTGTTCGTGCAGGATCCGGAGGCAAGAGCGCGGAAGCTGAATGAACTGCTGGATGAATTCCATATAGCCTATGTCCGTCATGTCCCCGCACGAGCGCTTTCGGGTGGCGAGAGACGCCGCTGCGAGATCGCCCGGGCGATGGCGGCCAGTCCGGCAATCATGCTGTTTGACGAGCCCTTCGCGGGCATTGATCCAATGTCTGTCCGGGACATCAAGGCAATGATTGCCAATCTGGAAAGCCATGATGTCGGCATATTGATCACCGACCAGAATGTGCGCGAGATGGTCGACATTCTGGACCGCGTCTATGTTTTGCATGAAGGACGGATCGTCTTTGACGGGACCCCGGAAGCCATGCTGGAGAACCGCCTCGTGCGCAGATTATATCTCGGCGAGGAATTTCATGCCGCCGCTAGGTAACACTACGGATGGCTTGGCCAATATGTTTCCTGCATTCGCAACAAGACCGGTTTCAGGAGAGCAAGGGCTCCTCCAAGCCACTACCGGCAAGATGTTCAACGAAGGAGAGACAAGATGAAATCCGTGCTTCTTTATATCAACGACGATTCCGGGCTCGACGCCCGCTATCAGGCGGCACTGGATCTCACGCGCGCGCTGGAGGGACATCTTCATTGTCTGCGCCCTGATCCTTACCGGCCGCAAATGGCATTTGACGGCGTTACCGGGATGTCGGTCATGTACGATATCAGCAAATATACCAGCGAAGCGGATTTGCTGCTGAAAACGGAAATGGAGAAACGTCTGACAGGCGAAGACGTGCCTTGGGATTATCAGGAAGCCAATGCGGAACCGGCCCGCGGCCTTGCACGCAATTCCGCATTGACCGACCTGATCGTGCTCAGTTCGTGCAGCGGAATAAAGGACAATACACTGCCCCTCGGCTTGCTGGGTGACGTGATTTTCAACACCAGTGTTCCGGTCGTCGTCCAGCCGGACAGCGTCAAGAAATTCGACGCAGCCGGCCCGGCGATCGTCGCCTGGAACGGCAGCTTCGAAGCGGGCAATGCGCTGCGGGCCGCCGTGCCGCTGCTCAAGCTGGCCAGCGATGTGCACATCGTTGTGGTCGAGGAAGAAAAGCATCACGACCTGCCCCCGCTGGAGGCGTCGGAATATCTCTCCAGACATGGTATCAAGTCGCAAATCCACGAACTTGCCGCCGACAAATCCTCGGTTCATGCCATATTGCTGTCCACCATCGATACGCTGAACGCCAGCTATATGGTGATGGGGGCTTATGGTCATAGCCGGGCCCGCGAATTCCTGTTCGGCGGCGTTACCCGCAACCTGTTCTGGGATTGCCCGGTTCCGCTGGTCGTGACGCATTGATCCGGGAAGCTTAGTTTCCGGAAGGATGTCATTATGAGCGGTGTCACGATCAGATTTCACGGTGCCGCGGGGACTGTCACCGGTTCCTGTTTCGAAGTCAGAGGTGCGGGCAAGACCCTGTTGGTCGATTGCGGCATGTTTCAGGGCACCCGTTCGCTCGAGGCGCTGAACCATGAACCGCTCCCTTTTGATCCGGCAGAAATCGATGCGGTGCTGCTGACGCATGCCCATCTCGATCATAGTGGCAGGCTTGCCTATCTCTATGCCAGCGGCTGCAAGGCGAGAACATATTGCACCGCGCCCAGCGCCGACATCATCAAGCCGTTGTTACAGGACGCGGCCAAGTTGCAGGCCGCCGACGCCGAGCGCCGCAACCGCCGGGCCGACAGGGCGGGTCTACCGCCATTTGTGCCCCTTTATGATGGCAAGGACATCGCGAAACTGCACAGGAATGTCCGTGCGGTTTCCTACTGCGAAGAAAACAACCTCGGCAACGGTGTCTCCTTTCGGTTCTGGGATGCCCGCCATATCGTCGGATCGGCGTCGATAGAAATCAACATTGCAGGCCAGCGCCTGCTATTCTCCGGCGATATCGGCCCGGGGCGATCGATCAATTGCACCGCCTCGGAAATCGGCGGCTATAATCATGTCATCTGTGAATCGACTTATGGTGATCGGGATCGCGAGCTCATATTGGTCAGCGAACGGCGTGAAACTCTCGCACGTCATGTCGAGGAAGCAATTGCAGCGGGTGGTAATGTTCTGATCCCGGCATTCGCGCTGGAACGGACACAGGCGATACTGGAGGATTTCGATGCCCTTTTTGAATCCGGGCGGCTTTCCCCGATAAATGTATTTCTGGATTCTCCCCTGGCCCAGAAAGTCACGATGGCGGTAATGCGCTACCGCGACAGCGGCACCGGCATGCTGGACAGGACCAACATACGCTTCATCGAGAATGTGGCGGAATCGAAAAAGCTGAACCGGATGACGGGTGTGGTCATCATCGCCGGATCAGGCATGTGTACGGGCGGCCGGATCAGACATCATTTGATCCGCAACCTGCCGCGAAGACAGTCCCGGCTGTTGCTGTCTGGCTTTCAGGTTGCAGGAACACTGGGGGCGGTGTTGCGGGATGGCGCCAAGCGCGTCCGGATTTCCGGCAATGATGTCATCGTGAAGGCGCAGGTCGCGACGCTTGAAGGCTATTCCAACCATGCCGACCGCAGCGGCCTGGTCGAATGGATAAAAGATCGCACACCGGTCACAGGATCGCTTTTCCTGGTTCACGGAGAACAGAGCGCCCTCGCCGGTTTCGCCGACGCCTGAGCGCCATCCCGGATCTGCCGGCCACGATCGTTCCGAAGCTCGGCGAGACTTGGCAATTGCAGCCCGGCGAGGCTGCGGTCCGGCTGACTTCCGGCCGGCCCGACGCGGCAGATTTGACCGCTTCGCGCGACTGGATTTCCAAGCTTGCCGCTCTGCGTGAAGAGGTTGAAGAAAAGCTGTCGAAACAGCCGACCAATCAGGGCCGTGAAAAGATGCTGGCGGCACTCAAGCGGGCGCTGGAAAGCGTCTGACAGCCCCAACGCCCTGCCAGCTGTCCCGTCTGGGTAGAGGCGACACATAATGTCATTCTCTGTCCGCTAGTATAGTGCGGCGATTTTGAAATCGGCTTCGAGTTTGCGAAGAAGATCCGGATCCGCGATCCATTTGCCCAGAACGGCGCCCGGCTCGGCGGTTTCGGAAAATCCGGAACGTTCCGCTAATTGTCGCCACACTTGCCGTGCATTTTCCTTTTCGCCCAGCATAGCGGACGACAATATATAGCTGATTTCCAGTCCGAGAGCGGCGCCGGGTATCGAATCGAGATATTTCGTCGACAATTCCTGTGCAGCCTTGGCATCGCCCCGCCGCAGTTTTTGCATCGCCACCGTCGCTGCGATGGCCAGCTCCGCGTTGGAATCCATCTGCAAGGCCTTGATGGCATAGGCTTCTCCTTCGGGCATATCACAGGCGAGCATATACATGCCCAGATAGCCCATGATCCGGGAATTCAGAGGATTGAGGCCGACAGCCCGTTCTCCCCACAATTGCCCCCTGCGGCAATCGCCCTCGTAAAATGCGCTCTGCGCCACTGCAAATGTGGCTGAGGCACTGTTATTGTCGATTTTCGCGGCCCGCGTTGCGAATTCCTCGCGCGACCCTTCGATCGCATCGGGAAGATCGAATTTCTCCGATACGTTTTTGGCCGTCGCCACCACGCTCATCAAATAGGAATCGTTAGGAAATTTTTGGCCGAGGCGTTCATGCATTTCAACACCCGTGTCAGCAGCGTTTCGTCGCGATAGCGCATATATTGATGAAATTGCAGCACGCACGGATAGCCTGGCGAAAAATCGACGCGATATTTGGACAGTTGGTGCTGGGCGATCTTGCCATAGGGACCGGCAATATTGATCACCGCCTGGTCAAGACCGGTTTCCCGTTCCTCACTGCTGGCGGTCTCGATTCTGCTCGACCAGATCACTTCTCTGGTGACGCTGTCCACAAGCCGCAGCTGAACGCGCTGGGCCGAGTCGTTCAGGCTGGAGGATTCGAGCAGATATTGGGACGCGTGTTCCGGATCGGCATTCTCGTCAAAACCCGCACCTGATCGAATTTTTCCAGTGCTCCGATCAGATGACTGTGGACAATTTCCAATGTGGCGCGAGAGGAAGAATTGACGATCCCTTCCGTCGCCTTCACTATGATGGCAGGATAGGCAATCGCGACTTCCGGCTCTTCCTCGCTCTTCTGGAAATAGAATAATGCCCCGCCGGCCAGCAGCAGTAAGGCCGCAAGGATCGCAACGATATATAAGCGGCTGATCCCCAAGCGCTCGGAGAAAGATCCAGTAGCAGTTTCCTGTTCCGTATCTGGCGTGGCAGAAGGCTGGTCGCGCTCTCTGCGTCCGATCGGCGGCTTTGCTACCGGTCGGTTCTCGGGTCCCGCGGAGTCTGGGCCATTGTCCGAGGCCTCGTTGGATCCCAGGATGATCTCGTAATGGTGATAGGGGATATGGAGCCGGTTGGCACTTTTCTCGCGCAGATAAAAATGGTCGAGCATCCGCCGCAACCGGCTGATCTGGACCCGCGGATAGCTGTCAATCTGGGTATCGAAACTGTCGTCGCGGCCCAGCGCATCGACGGCGACGGCATAAGCTGTCAGCGGTTTCCCGTCTTCCTGCAACTTGTGATCGACAAGAAATCGGAGCAGCTTGCTCATAGTAGGGGAGCGGGCAAATTCGGAACTGCACAGCAGCCGATCGCGCTCCAAACAAAGTTGAAGCTTCTCCGCTTCGGTCAAAATTCGCAAGGTTCCTCCATTTGATACGGTAACTTACTCCTGTTACCTATTCAGCTGCAAGCGGTGTGGTGTGGGCCTATATACCCGTATCTCATAGGATAGTTGCGAGTAGTTCGCAATTAAATGACCGAAATCATTTAAGTTTTCGTTCTTCCGGCGTGCTCAGGTCGACAAAGCAGCCGAAAATCCCCAGCACTGCCCCGTCACCGCCAATCTGGCATGTGCCCCGTGCGAGCACCGGAAGGTCATTGCCATTCTCGGTCAATATGCGCGCGCGAAATTCGAAATCAACACCTTCGTCCAGCGCCCGCGAGACGGCTTCCTGCACCATCGGACGATCATCCGGATGATAATAATGGATGGCATTCTCGAGCAACGGATGGCCCAGCGAATGGCGACGCTCGTGCATGTCGAAAACATAATCCGACCATTTCACAGTATTTGATCTTGCATCCAGATGCCAGGATCCAAAGCGACCGACATCCTCGGATATTTCCAGTGTCAGCTGGCATCGTTCAAGGTCTAGCCGGGCGGCCTGCAAGTCCACGCGGAGACTTCGCAGTCGAACGGCCATATAGGCAATCACCAGAACAAGGAATAATGCCAGAAAATAAGAAAAATACTCCAATAACACCCCCAGCATTACGTCCCTCCTGTCGACGGGAACTATTCCCCTGAACGATTGCCAAATATTCCGAATTTGGCGTGCTGGGGGTAGTAACAAATCGATCACGAAATTTCGATATCTTTCTGCAAAGAGATAATTGACAAATTCGGTTGGCCAAAATTGATGATAATGGTTGATGACAAATCAACGGCGAACCATCGCTTCCGAACGTCAGCAATTATCGTCTTTCGAGCCGCGCGCCTTGCAGCCAACATCAGATATTCGCGAGTGGACCGGTCGCAGCTATTTCTTGAAGATTCCCGAGCGGTCAAAGACCGTCAGGATTTCAGTGACCAGCGTGGGATTGTCAATCCATTGATCGAGCACTTCGCGCGGCGAACTATTCTCGGTCAGTCCATAGCCCGTGGCCATCGTTTTCCAGATGCGGCGCGCCTCGTCCTTTTCACCCAGCATCGCCGAAGCCAGCATATAGGTCAGTTCGAGCGCCGGATCCTTTCTCGGCGAGGAAGCCATATATTCCGAAGTCAGTTCGCGGGCGGCCCGCGCGTCACCTCTTTTCAGCATTTGCAGGGCAACGGCCGCGGCAATCGAGAGATCGGCATTGGGATCCAGTTCCAGGGCCCGGGCAGCATATTGTTCACCTTCCGGATAATCACAGCCGATCATATAGAGCCCCAGATATCCGATTATCCGCGAGTTCAGCGGGTCCAGCGCGACGGCTTTTTTGCCCCAGGCGACACCAGTCGCGCAATCACCGGCAAAAAAGCCGACTGCGCCACGGCGAAATTCGCGCCTGCGCTATTCTGGTTAAGCGCTTCGGCTTTTCTGGCAAGCAGCATTCCCGCACCCCTGGCGGCGCTGCCCTCGGTAAACCGTTCCGACATGTTGCGAGCAAAGGCGGACACGCTCAAGAGATGGGCGTCATTGGGGAACCGCTCCACCGATTCTTGCAGACATTTTTGCAGCGGTCTCCGCTTCATCTGTTCGCGGTAACGAATGAAAAGATCGAACTGGAGCAGACAGGGATATCCGGCGGAATAGTCATTCTCCAGTCTGGAAATCTCTGTCTGGGCAATTTCGCCATAGGGGCCCGCCAACGCGATGATAGCCTTGTCCAGTTCCAGCCGGAAGCTTCATCATTCCCCGTATTCAATTCCCTCGACCATAATATCTCGCCACTTTGCCCGTCCAGCAGACGCAATTCTATTCTGTCTGCCGTCGCCTCCAGGAAGCGCAGCCGCAGTATATAGTCGGAATTTTCCGGCTGGCCGGACTGGGCATCGAATATCCGGATGCCGCCAAATCCGTTCAGCCCACGAACCAGTTGGTTGCCGACGGATTCGGATAGTTGCGATGCGCGCACGCCCGAAGCGCCGTCGGGCAGATCGAGAGCAATTCTCGGATAGGCGATCTCGTCCTCGTTCTGGGCTGGCCAGAGAAAATATATTCCTGCGCCGATTGCGACCAGCAAAAAGCAGACGGCGAGTGCGACAGATACCCCCTTGTACCAGGGTCGCTGGCTGTCGTTCCGCCTTGGAGCTGGCGGGCGCAGTTCCGCTTCGGAGTGCCATGACGGCCCGCTGTTTCCGGTAACTGGATCTGTGCCCCGACCGATCAGATCTTCTTGATCGCCGGCGGGCGTAACATTGGGCTCCAGGATGATTTCATATTTATTGGGAGCGATAGAAAGGCGGTTTTCCCCTCCCTTGCGCAAATAGAAATTGTCGAGCATCCGGCGCAGGCGTCCCATCTGGACGCGCGGATAGCTGTCTGTCTGCGTATCGAAATCCGCGTCGCGGCCGAGCGCATCGGTTGCGATTGTATAGCTTTTCAGCGGGACGCTGTTGCCTGACAATTTATAGTCGACCAGAAACCGCAACAATTTGCACATGCTCGGCGAGCGAGCAAAATCGGGATCGCTCAACAGTCGGTCGCGTTCCAGACATAATTGCAATGCGGAGGCATCGTCCATAGGTTGATTAATGTCCTTCCCTGGATCATTCTAAGGGCGACGACATTCTATGGATGCAGAACTGCCCCCACAAAATGGGTGTAACCTATTGTAACATAGCTTGGGACTGAAAATTATTCAAACCATCAAATCTGGATAGAATCTGGATTCGAACGGGGAACAGAAATTTGACGCAATGACATGAAATATCGTTTCCTACATTTTGCACTTGATACCGAGCGGTTCGAACTGCTCCGTAAGGGCAAGATGGTTGTCATACAACCTCAGGCGTTCGCCATATTGACGATGCTTGTCGAGAAGCGCGACAAGTTGATGCTCAAGGAGGAACTGGTCCGGCAATTGTGGAGCGGCCGAACCATCTCTGACAGCGCCTTGTCCAGCCAGATCAAGATGTTGCGTCGCATTCTAGGCGATGATGGCCAGGAGCAACATATCATCCAGACTGTCTACGGCCGCGGGTTCCGTTTCGCCGCTCGCGTCGAAATCCTTTCGTCCCCGGCAAGTGCAGATGGCGTGCGGGTTCGTCCGGAAGTATCGGACGCACTGGTCGATCAGGCGGGAAAGCCGCCGGTTATTGCTGTGCTACCGCTTTGCAAGATCGGTAACATGGGCGCCATGGCGGATTGCCCGAAGCCCTGCCCGCAGATATCACCACGGCGCTGTCCCAGTTGCGCTGGCTGTTCGTCATTGCCCGCGCATCCAGTTTCCGTTTCGATGCCAATCTTCCCGACCTTGCGAAAATGCGCGAGGAACTTGGTGTCGACTATGTGCTGACCGGCTGGGTAGAACTGGTTGCCGACCAGATGCTGGTCGGAGTGGAACTGACCGAAACCCGTCAACATCGGGTCGTCTGGGCCGAGCGCTACGATGCACCGCTTGCCAATATCCACGATCTGCGGGCGCAGATGGTGCGCGATATCATTGCCGCAATCGATCTGTCGATCAGCGACACCGAAGCCTCCCATGCGAAGCTGAGGGCGCCCGACCAACTCACCGGCTGGGAAGCCTATCATCTTGGGATGTCCACCATAAACGGCGCAAAGATGGACCTGAAGCTAGCGCTCGATCATTTCGAATTTGCCCGGTCGAAAGCCCCGACATTCGCGCGCGCACATGCCGGCACGGCTTATATCCACGGACTCGGCCTATACCATCTCGCACGGGGCGGGAACGAGGATGTGGCTATCCATCGCATGCTTTCACTGGGAGAACAGGCGTTACGCTGTGATCCGCTCGATCCCTTTGCCCATCTCGTCAGCGGCCGCGCAGAACGAATGACCGGCAATATCGACAGCGCGCTGGACCATTATGCAAAGGCGATCGCATTCTGCCCCAACTATGCCGAAGCCTATAATTCGCAGGCCGTTATTCTATTGCTGCGGGGTAATTTTGCCGCCGCCTATGAAGCGGCCAGACTGGCGACGAAACTAAGCCCCAATTGTCCGATGCGCTTCGAGGCGGAGACCACCCAGACCTACGCCGCATTCAATCTCGGACAGGAGGAAGAGGCCCTGACACTGTCGCGCAGGCTGGCCCGGTTATCGCACCATAGTCCGCTGGCTCTGCTTGCGGCCATGACGGTGTTCCATCATCTGGGGAGCGAGGAAGAGGCGAAGCTTGTCCGATCCCGCATGCTGTCAAGCGGCATGGAGCCGAGAACCAACATGGTTCGCACATTTCCGGAAAGCGCCGCGGAAATTTCCGACCAGATCACGCAGGCCGTCGCGCATTATTTCAACTAGGCGCCTGTTCGGCCAGGTTCAGGGCAAATATCGCCCTCCCCCGTTGCCGATACAAAATGCGGCTATGTCTTGGCAGCCGCCCGCTCTTCGTCAAACGCGCGCAGGACAATGGTGCCGATCGACAATTCTTCGTTGTCCGCATTCCGGATGCTTACCCGGTAGAAAAATTTCGATGTGGCCTTGAACTGTGTCAGCGCTTCGGTTGCCGAATGCAGCGTATCGATCAGGATCTCTTTGCCAAGATCGTCATGGCCGATCACCTGGAAGGGAAGACGATCAACCGCAGAATCGCCCGAACCGGAGCTGTCCTTGTTAAGCGCCGCCAGCTCGCCGGTATCAATGCGCGCCGCCCGGTAGAAGGTGGACAGCCAGACCATCAGGTCATCAAGAGGCAGTCGCCGGGAAAAGACAATCCCGACACGCGCCCCTGATTGCCAGCGAACGGTGCCACTGATGTCCAGCAATTCGGGAACCGACAGACGAATATTCTTGCCGATCTCGAACACATGTTCGGTTCTGACGCAAATGCCGGCCGGTGAAATATCGCAAATATCACCGTGGATCAGGCGCGATCCCTGGTAGATATTGATCGGATGCTTCATCTCGATACGCGGCAGGCGCGCAACACGGCCCTGCTTTGAATCATTCGGCTTGGTCAGCACTTTGGCAATATCGATCGGTGTTGAAAACTCGATGCCGGCCAGCGCTTTTTTGCGCCACCGCACGGTGCCCGTCAGTTCCTGTTCCTCGGTCAGAAGGGCGGATACCGTGTCGCCCAGTTCGAAATTGGGATGGACTTCGACCATCATGCCGGTGGCCGAAAGATTTTTGATGAAACCCCAGCCTTCGCCTGCCTCAGCCTTGATCTTGGCAAGCCGCAGCATGGCAATATGCCGGTCCTGTTTTCTGCGGTCCTCGTCAACCACGATATTATCCGTTGGGGGAGCGGAGGAGGTACCAGATTCGATCATATTTGTCATTTACTTGACCTTCATTCGGTATCGTAGGGAAAACCGTTCATATTTGCCGGTCGTCGGCAGCAAGGCACCACTCGGCCGGAGTTTGATATGCGTAACGTTTGCATCAAATCCGTCGGTATCGGCGACGGGCATATAGTCGAACGTTTTGCCCCCGTCGTTTGAAAACTCAACGGAATCGTCCGCGCTGGAAAGGCCGTCAAAGCTGAATTGGAGGCCACTGTCATTGTCCTTAAACATTGCAGGGCCGGTTCCACTGTGATCGAGATCACCAACAAACAGGGTAAGATGTTCGGGAACCTTATCGGTAACCGCAAAGGATGCGGCAGGAGAACCGTTTGTGCTCGGTCCGCTGACCGAAACCAGAAAGTCCACAACGGCTCCTGGAACAGTAGCGAATGCCCCGCCATTTCCGGCAGCACTTCCGACGATATTGCTGGAGAGTGCGATGGCGACATTCTCGCCCGGGTCAGCTTCCGCGAACGCCGGAAGCGGGATTGCGACAAGTGCAAGCGCCAGCGCGCACGACAAGGCATCCGGCCTTGCGGCAGCGCGAGTGGCCCTGCGGTCGCTTCGAACCGCTACAGCCTGGTATTTCGCACTGGATGTCTGCATCATCTTTTCCCGTTATAACCTATATACTGCAACTCGACGTCTAAATTAAGGATATCGTTTCCGATATTTTTGCTCCCTGATATCCATTCTCTTCATCCGACGACTCAATGCAATTCGACCAGATGGAGTTCGCAAGATTGAGCGGGGCTGCTGATATCATCGGCCCCCAATAGAATTTCACAACTGTGATAGGTCGTGCTGTGCGATACGGCGATCTCTGAATTTCTCGCTTCAGTCCCGCCTTGCGCACCGGAAGTCATTGTGAATGGTTTGACTATCCGGGCAGTGGCAACAGCGGTAGCGTTAGCATTTTGCGGTTCGGCTGCCGGGTCGGTGGCAAATGCTTCGGAAGCCAGCGCCGGTAATATGATGACTATCATGACCGCAAGGATCGACAGTGGCACAAGGCTGGAATAGCGGAACAACCGAGAATATTCGGTCTTCACTCTCCACATTATCGAACCACCTAACTGCATGACGCATCCCAACTACTGGTTTGCAAGAGGGAAACCGCCAGGCGCTTGTCCGATGATGGAGCGGATAGAATGTCTACCCGCTCCATCAGGAACAATCGGTACGATATTGACCAGAATATCGTACCAATGCCGGGGCAACTGTGGCGCTTAATTGGGTTACCACAGGCAAAAGCCGTATTGCCCCACTTGCCTATCCTTTGTGACGGAGCTGGCCGTGAAAAGGCAGTTAGACACGGCTAATGTTACAGCATGTTACGGTTGCAAATTTTCAAGTGGTTGTAATAATTGGATTTTCTAAAATGCCCCGCGACGGAGCGACGGAAAGATTAACTCTTTCTACATGTTAGTTAACAAAATCCTTGCCAATATTCGCGGCGTGACACGGCGATCGGGGGCCAGGGAGAGCGGGTTTCAGGAATTTGCGACCCTGTGACTCGCGATATGGCCGAATATACAACATCGACGGCATCTGTAAAAGGCTCATAGCCTTTTGATAACGATCCGCAACTGTACACCGGGCTAACAATGGACATCCGGCCGCGGTTATCAGCCATATGCCAGCCGGCAAAAAATCTAAAACAATGCGCAATGCACCGGATCGATTCACCTTTCGGATCACTGATACATCCGGGAGGCGATCAGTTTCCCGCGATTTGGCTCAGAATCGACTCGGCAAAGCCGTGCAATGTGTCGTCGCGCGCGCCCATGATGACGATTCGGTCGCCCGATTCGGCGAGATTCACGATTCTCTTTCCGCAATCCGGACGGGCCGGGATATATTCTGCCCTGCCCCCGGCAGCATTTATTGCATCGACAAGCGACTGGCTGCCCAGTGATCGGTCGACGGTACCGCCGAAATAGACTGGATCACACAATATGACGCGGTCATCGCCGTCGAGATATTCGGCAAATACCGTCGCCAGTTCTGCGCCCATTTTTGTATCGGGCCGAAACCGTGTGGCTGGAAAAAGGCAATGACCCGGCCGGGGAAGGCCTTCAACGTCCTGAGCGTGGCAGCGATCTTGTCGGGATTGTGACCGAAATCGTCGATCACGGTGATGTCGCCGGTGCTTCCCACGATATCGAATCGACGAGCCAGCCCCCGAAAGGTCCCGATCGCCGATATCGCGGTTGCGACCGGCACACCGATGGCGGTGCTTGCCGCAATCGCCGCCAGCGCGTTGGCAATATTGTGCCTGCCGGGCACCTGCAAGGATACCGGATGCTCGCCCCCGTCGCTGCGCATCACAAAATTGCTGCCGAGCGATTGTTCCTCGACTTGCACGGCCTGATAGTCCGCACCGTCGAGAAATCCGAAGCTGCTGCCATTCATCGGCCTCCGCGTGCCGACCAGTGCGCGCGATTCAGCGTCATCATGGTTCCAGATCGCATGGCGCGCTTTTGCGACAAAATCACCAAATAAAATTCGCAGCTCTTCCAGGCTCTTGTGATCCAGGCTGACATTGTTGAGTACCGCGATTTCCGGATCGAACAGGGCGATGGAACCGTCGCTCTCGTCCACTTCACTCACCATCAGAGCACCGGCCCCGACGCGGGAGCTGGCAAATGGGGCGTCGGCATGGACGAAATTTTTCATTACCGCCCCGTTCATGATCGTCGGATCGCGACCGGCTTCGGTCAATATCCAGCCAATCATCCCGGTCACGGTCGATTTTCCGCTGGTACCGCCAACGGCAATGCTGCTCGGGACTGCGTTGAAATGTGCGGCCAGCAGTTCCGCCCGGGTCATGCGCTTGCAACCCAGAGCGGTGGCCCGCGCGACGTCGGGCACGGTCTCTTCAATGGCAGCGGACGCGATCAGGATCTGGCAACCGTCACCGAGGCCGCTGCCATCCTGCTTGAACAGCTTGATCCCCCTGTCCTGCAGCCACTGGAACTTGTCCGCCAATCGGCCCTGGTCCAATGCCCGGTCTGATCCGGCAACCTGTGCACCAGCAGCTTTGACGATCATGGCCAAAGGCAGCATGCCGGAGCCGCCGATACCGCAAAATAATAGGATTTGTCTTCGATCATTTTTTCGCGCTATTGCTTCTCCAACTATTTGGCAATGGCGCAAGGAACAAATTCGATCTCCCCATCTGTCCGCATTGGCATTTGTGCGCCGTCGACCCCTTTCACGCGGGACGCCGCCCGTCGCGTCATGGCGCTTGCGGCCCGCACCCATCCGCAGGCCGAGCTGGTCTTCGCCGAGCAATGTTTTTCAGAGCAAGGCCATTTCGCCGGAAGCGATACCCAGCGCACCGACAGTTTCGTCTCGCTGGCCAATGATCCTGACATCGACGCCATATGGTTTGCCCGCGGGGGCTATGGTGCTGCCCGCATAGCGGAAGCTGCCGTCCAGCGGTTGAACGATGTCGCCCACCGCAAAATCTATCTGGGTTATAGCGACGCCGGAAACCTGCTCGGCGCGCTCTATCGCGCCGGCATCGGCCAAGTCGCGCACGGCCCGATGCCCTCCGACATCGGCAGAACCGGCGGTGAGGAAGCCGTGGTCCGATCACTGGACTGGATCGTCCACAGACTGGCGCACACCCTGGAACCCGGTCTCGTCAGCGGCCAGAAATACGCCGCTTTCAATCTGATGACGCTCGCGATGATGACAGGGACCAAGCTGATCCCGGATCTGCACGGCCATATTCTGATCATCGAGGAAATTTCTGAATATCTCTACGCCTTCGACCGCGCCATGTTTCATCTGTGCAGCAATCTCGCCGGTCAGGGGCTGGCCGGCATTCGATTGGGTGGCGTCGATGATATTCCCGAAACGACCGGCCATTTGGCGAAAGTGCGGAAGCTGTTGTCCAACGATGGGCCGGAGAGAATGCAATCGCCTATCTGGGACGGGCAGAAATCGGCCATCATGCGCAAAACCGGATTGTGCCGTTCGGATTGTTGCCTATCTGAAATTTCGATCGCAGAAGCAGCGGTTTTCCTGGATTAGCCGACCTGCGTTCAGGACGCCTTTTCGAGATTGTCGTCATTATCCCGGCCATGATCAAATTCCGGCACCAGTGACTTAAGGGTTCTGATCGCATCTCGGGGATCACGACAATCGAGCAGGTCCCCGATCAGCTCGTTCAACATATCTTCCGCGAGGAAGGTTTCGTGAGCCTTCATGATCCGGGGATGCAGCGTTTTCTGGGGATCATTGCCGATGATCAATTCTTCATAGAGTTTCTCGCCCGCGCGCAGTCCACTTCGACGATTTCGATATCGCCATCGGGATTGGCGTCATTGCGGACCGTCAGTCCGGACAGCCGGACGAGTGTTTCGGCCAGATCCTGGATTTTCACCGACTTGCCCATGTCCAGTACGAAGACTTCGCCGCCCTTGGCCATGCCGGCTGCCTGGATAACAAGTTGGGCCGCTTCGGGAATGGTCATGAAATAGCGGGTGACCTTCCGGTCCGTCAGGGTGATCGGGCCGCCCTGCTCGATCTGCTTGCGGAACAGCGGCACTACGGAGCCACTGGATCCCAACACATTGCCGAAACGGACCATGGAAAATCTCGTCTCGCTCGATGCGTCGGCGAAATTCTGGATGATCTGCTCGGCGGCGCGCTTGGTCGCCCCCATGACATTGGTCGGACGGACGGCCTTGTCGGTGCTGATCAGGATGAAATCCTTGACCTTTGCCGCCCGGGCAGCAGCGGCCAGCGCCCGTGTGCCCAATATGTTATTGCGTATGCCCTCTATCGGATTGGCCTCGACAAGCGGAACATGTTTGTAGGCGGCTGCGTGAAACACCGTGTCGGGTTTCCACATGGCGAATATTTCCTGGAGTCTCTTCGCATCGACGACCGACCCCAGGACCGGAACCAGTTCGAGGTTCGTCACGCCCTGGCTGGCGACCAGCTTCTTCAGCTCCTTTTCGATTTCGTAAAGCGCATATTCGGAAATATCCAGCATCACCAGACGATGGGCGCCCGAATTCGCGATCTGCCGGCACAGTTCCCCGCCGATTGAGCCCCCTGCTCCCGTCACCAATATTGTCTTGCCGACAATGGTCCGGCCGAACAACAGTTCGTTCGGCTGCACCGGCTCCCGGCCCAGCAAATCTTCAATTTCCAGTTCGCGGATATCACTGAACGCAATTTTTCCGGAGATAATTTCCTGCATGTTCGGCAAGGTCTGTACGTGCACAGTAAATTCGCGCACCTGATCGACAATCGCGCGCCGCTTTCGCCGATTGATCCGAGGCAGCGCGAGCAGAATATCGGTGATCTTCTGCTTACGAATCAAATCCGGCAGATGGCCGCTCCAGAAGACCTTGTCCCCGTCCAGCCGCTGTCCGTTGAGCCGGTGATCATCGTCGATATAGCCGCACAGCCGCATGGCGGGTTCCGACCGCATCGATGCCGCCAGTTGCTGGCCAGCGCTGCCCGCACCATAGATAAGGACATTCCTTACCTCACCGGCGAAACGGTTGCGGCCGAGAATATCAACCATCAAATAGCGCCCGGCGACCCTGGAAAAACCGACGAGAATGAAAAACACCACCGGCTGGATAAGACCAATTGTCCGGGGAACGCCATCCATCCCTGCGAAAGCGAATGCAAATGCGGTCACCACGGAATAGCTCGCGAATGCGCGCACCAGCGTTTTCATCATTCCGGTACCGGCATAACGGAAAATGGCGTTATAGACGCCGCTCAGGATGAAGATCGGGATCATCAACAACAGGCAGACGAGCACGATCTTCTGAACGGCGATATCCCACAGGACCCAGACCCCGATACGAAGCGAATAGGCAATCCAGATCGACTGCACACAGAGCATGATGTCCAGTAGAAGAACGATTGCCCTTTTTTCCAGCGTGATAGCTGGGCAATTCTTTCTAGCAACGATGTGATGACGGCTGTAACATTCTCAATCATTTGGCTCTCAAAGCTGGCTTTTGATTCTCAAAGCTGCGACGCCGAAACAGACATTTACCGAAGGGAAGCGGTTTAGCCAACTACTTTAAAACAAGTTAATAATTTGTATTGTCCTTGAACCGGCGACGTCCAACCCGAAACGCGCGATAGGCGAAGAACGGATGTTGTCAAAGGATGTATCGGCTATATCGACTGCAAAAGCAGGTGGATAGGGTGCAGTTGAACCAAACCGGGCAGCCACGCCCGACTGACCAGAAACCGCGGAATCCCGTCGATCATGAAATCCGTTGGCCGGAGGATTTGCGTGAACCAGGCTGCTATCCTGAAAGGAAATCAGACGTTTGCCTTACGGAACATTTACAATCCGCCCGAACTTGCGCAAACAGGCTCGGTATATTCGAGTATCGGGGCCAAACAGTGAGCGCTAATTTCAGACCATGAAGCTGAAGAGAAAATTCGTCGAAAAGCCCTGGGGACAGGAGGCTCTGCCTGAGATATTCCGTGGCGCGAACGGCAAAAAGGTCGGGGAAATCTGGTTCGAAGCCCCGAAAGGCATCAGCCCGCTGCTGATGGTCAAATATCTGTTCACCAGCGAAAAGCTGTCTATCCAGGTCCATCCCAATGATCGGCAGGCGCGCCGGGTCGGCTTTCCCCACGGCAAGGACGAATCCTGGTATATTCTGGATGCAGAACCCGATGCGCTTCTGGGGCTCGGCCTGAAAAAAGCGGTCAGCGCTACCAAGCTGAAGACGGCGGCCATTTTGGGCGAGATCGAACAGCTTCTGGACTGGAAACCCGTCAAGAAAGGCGATTTTTCCATGTGCCTGCGGGGACGATCCATGCGATTGGCCCCGGCATCTCGCTCATCGAAGTCCAGCGCAACGTGGACATAACCTATCGCCTGTATGACTATGGTCGCCCGCGTGAGCTCCATCTGGACGAAGCGATCGCGGTGGCCAAGCTGGCGCCCTATGACATGAAATATGCGAGCGAGATTGCACTGGACGAAACAACCAGTCTTTCCGGCAGTTTTTCCGGCAGCCTGCCCATCTGCTTGTTCCAGATCATCGGTACCGACGACGAGATCGTGCCAAAGACCGCGAGCAAGGAATGGCAGGTTATCCCCCTGGAGGGTTCGGTCACCGTCCGCGGCAAGTTGATCCGGGCGGGAGAATGCGGAATCTGTCAGCATTATGCGGACATTGATCTCGCCAAAACGGAAGGTCGCTCATTGCCTGCGCGGTGAGTTGATATATTGACCATGCAGCAACATCCGCTGATCACGCCTGTCATTCTCTCCGGCGGCTCCGGAACGCGACTTTGGCCGCTTTCCACCCTGGAAAAACCGAAGCAGTTTCTTAATCTGTTCGGCCCGCTCAGCATGTTCCAGCTGACGCTGCAGCGCTGCGCGGACAAGAGCCGTTACCGTAATCCGATCATCGTCGGCTCCGCCAGGCATCTCGAAACGATAGACGACCAGATGCAGGAAGTCGGCGCGACAGCCGGGGAGATCATTCTAGAACCCTGCCCCCGCAATACGGCTCCAGCCATTACCCTTGCCGCTCTGGCTGCCGAAAATCCCACGGATTTGCTGCTGGTGATGCCGAGCGACCATATGATCGAAAATCTTGCAGCCTTCCAGAAATCGGTGCTGGCCTCAATACCGGTCGCACAATCCCGCTGGCTGGTGACATTCGGGATCGAAGCCAGGGGACCGGCGACGGGATATGGATATATACAGCAGGGCGACAGGATCGTCGGCAGTTCCAGAAGCCTTTCAGCCAAAAATTTGTCGAAAAGCCGAACCGTGAACGTGCGGAGAAAATGCTCGCGGAAGGCGGCTATCACTGGAATGCCGGCATATTCCTGTTCCGGGCCGACACCTATCTCGCCGCGATGGAACAATATTCTCCGGAGATCCTCCTCGCCTGCCGGGCTGCCATGGGAAACCGGCACATGGAGAAGAAAATCTGCCATCCCGATCCGGACGCTTTTGCGGCGGCGCCATCCGACTCGATCGACTATGCGATCATGGAAAGATCGGACAAGGTCGCGGTGACGCCCGTCAATCCGGGCTGGTCTGACGTGGGGAGCTGGGACGCCCTGTTTGAAATCGCGAACAAGGACGCTCAGTCGAACGCGATTATCGGCCAGGCCGTCACGATCGATTCCAGCAACAATCTGATCCACAGTGAGGATATGGAAGTTGCGGTTCACGGCGTTGAGAATATGATCATTGTCACCCACGGCAACAAGGTCATGATCCTGCCGCGTGGAACATCGCAACATGTCAAAAAATCGCGCAGAAGCTGGAAGGTGAAGACTAGCGGGGCGGATTATCGCCGTTCAGACTTACGGCGCGCTAATTTTTGCGTTTTTTCGGCTTGGCGGTCAACCAGTTGGGCCAGAACCTGGCAATAACCAGAAACAAGGTCGGCAGCAGCAGGGTGTTCCAGATATCGCTGATAGCTTCAGCAAAATAGATCGCCTCGCGGTTCTGCGGTGCCTGCACTACGCTATAGTCATAAAATTCGTTGGCAAATGCAGCAAAGACAACAAACAACCACGGCACTGTGCTGGCGAGGGACCGGCGGGACACAAGCGCGACAAACAGCTGCACTCCGATCCCCGCATAAATATGCAGCGAATCGCGTGGCAGTCCGGTTGACAGTTCCAGCCAGTTTTTGATTTCATACCAATCCATCACCCTGCGATTGGGCTAGCCGAACGCAAGGGTCAACGCTTTTTGCACGCGATATCATTATGAAAATTTTAGCCAAAATGATTAGGCAGCCGGAATGACAAAAAACAGCGCGAACAAACCTAAAGTCCTGACCGTTTTTGGCACGAGGCCGGAAGCGATCAAACTGTTCCCGGTGATTCAGGCGCTGTCGGAACGCGGCCGCTTGGAAACGGTGACCTGTGTGACCGCCCAGCACCGGGAAATGCTCGACCAGGTCATGGCTATCGCCGATATCCGCCCGGATTTCGATCTGGACCTGATGAAGGCCAACCAGAGCCTCGACGATCTTACCGGCAGGCTTTTGTCGGGGATCGGCCAGATACTGGACGAGACAAAGCCGCAGCGGGTCGTGGTCCAGGGCGATACGGCCACCGCAATGTGCGGCGCGCTGGCCGCTTATTATCGCCAGATTCCTGTCAGCCATGTCGAAGCCGGCCTGCGCAGCTTCAATATCTATCATCCCTGGCCGGAAGAGGTGAACCGCAAGATCATCGGCACCATTGCCGATCAGCATTTTGCCCCGACGCAGACGTCGGCGGACGCGCTCAAGAAGGAAAATATTCCGGCGGAGCAGATATATATCACCGGTAATACGGTGATCGATGCTCTTTTGACCACCGTAGAAAAATTCAATGATCCAAGCCGTTTGGATGCCAAGCTTGCCGGACTATATGAAAGGTTTGCTGATCGCAGGATCATCGGCGTCACCAGCCATCGGCGCGAAAATCTGGGTGACGGATTGACCAATATTGCCAGTGCGCTCCGGACAATCGCCGAGCGTGATGACGTGGCCCTGATTTTCCCCGTTCATCTCAATCCGAAGGTCCGGGCTATCATGCAGGACGCCCTGGGCGGCCTCGACAATGTCGCGATGATTGAGCCGCTGGATTATCCCAATTTCGTCAGCCTGCTCAACCATTGCCACTTCATGATGACCGATAGCGGCGGCGTGCAGGAAGAAGCACCGGCGCTGGGCAAGCCGGTACTGGTGATGCGCGACACCACGGAGCGGCCCGAAGGGTCGAGGCCGGCACTGCCAAGCTGGTTGGAACAGACAAGGATGTGATTGTGACGGAAGCACGCAGGCTTCTGGACGACGAAACCCATTATCTGGCTATGGCGCGCGCCCACAACCCCTTTGGCGACGGCACCGCCAGCCGGCAAATTGCCGACATTATCGAGAGCAGCCTCACCGCCTGAATATTTCCGGCTGGGTCGTCATATTACCTAAATATTTACAATGATTGGCTAGTGAACCTGCAGGAAAACGCGCCGGATCGGCGCACTGCGGAGTGGCTTCTCACATGTTATCGGAAGAAAAACCAAGCGTCTGCGTCATGGGTCTCGGCTATATCGGCCTGCCGACTGCGGCCGTCATTGCCCGTTCCGGATGCCCGGTGCTCGGTATCGACGTCAACCAGCAGGTCGTGGAAACGATCAATTCGGGTCGCATCCATATCGAGGAAGTGGATCTGGACGGGCTGGTGCAAGGGGTTGTGTCACGCGGAATGCTGCGCGCTTCGCTGATGGTGGAACAATCCGACGTTTTCGTGATCGCGGTGCCGACGCCCTTTGGCGCCGATCATATTCCAGACACCAGCTATGTCATGGAAGCGGCGACCAATATCGCGGCGGCCCTGAAAGCCGGCGACACGGTCATTCTCGAATCCACCTGCCCTGTCGGTACCACCGAAAAATGCGGGACCTGATCGCGAAATTGCGCCCGGACCTGAAGATCCCGGGACTGGCCAGTGATATTCCCGATATTGCCATCGCTTATTGCCCGGAACGGGTGCTGCCGGGGAAAATTCTCGAAGAACTGATCCAGAATGACCGGAGCATCGGGGGCATCACGCCGCGGTGCGCACGCAAAGCGCTTGGCTTTTACCGCCGCTTCGTTCGCGGCGAACTGGTAACCACCTCGCGCGCGCCGCCGAAATGACAAAATTGGTCGAGAACAGCTATCGCGACGTCAATATCGCCTTTGCCAACGAGCTGTCGATCATCGCCGACCATATGGACCTCGATGTCTGGGAAGTCATCCGCCTCGCCAACCGGCATCCCCGCGTCAATATCCTGCAGCCCGGCCCCGGCGTCGGCGGCCATTGTATCGCCGTCGATCCCTGGTTCATCATCCACAGCGCACCCGAACAATCGCCACTGATCCGCATCGCCCGCGATGTGAATGACGGCAAGACCGGTCATGTGCTGGAACAGGCCTCGCTGTTGATCGACGAATTGCCGGGCGTCTCGATCGCCTGCTTCGGTCTGGCGTTCAAGGCCAATATCGATGATTTCCGCGAGAGCCCTGCCCTGAAAATCGCCGCCAAACTGGCGCGACGCTATGGTGGACGAGTGAAAATCGTCGAACCTTATGCCAGCGAGCTGCCGGTGGCATTCGACGGCACGGGCGCCGAGTTGATCGATATCGACCAGGCGCTGGAAACGTGCCCGATCATGATCACCCTGACCGATCACGACATGTTCAAGTCGATCCCGCTCGACGAACGCGCGGGCAAGGTCGTCTATGATACGCGCGGAATCTGGCCGGACCAGCCGGACAATCGGGATGCGGTCAGCGGGTTGCGACTGGCTGGTTAAAAGTGGCTCCAGCTCAAGGTTTATGCGCCAGCACTACGTAATTTTTCGGATGACCGCGATCAGTAATCTTACACGCGATATCAAGCCTGTAGAATAATGATGCCAGCAAAATGGCTGACGCTTTTACTGTGGCAATCACGGGCCAGAATATTATCGGCCACCAGGGTCGCTGAAAATATCTCTGCGGTGCAATCGGTAAGCGTAAAGCCATCGTCTGAAACTGATAGGCCAGAGTCCCGAAATACCCCTCCAGCCATTCCAGACGGTCTATTTCAAAGCCGGCTTTTGCAAATAAATGACGATGGGCAAATTGGGTATAGCGGTAAAAATCATATGGTTTTCATGCTCTTCATAATAGAATGGGCAAGTGCAAATAATCGATCCGCCCGGTTTCAGAACGCGAAACAGTTCCGAGAGCACCGCAGAAGGCTCCGGAATATGCTCTAATACCTGATTGAACATGATCCGGTCAAAGCGCGCGTCAGCGGTAGGAATTTGCGCCAGGTCACAAACATAGGTCGATTTCGCATAAGGCTTGTCCACCATTTCGAAATCGGCGCTCTCATAAATACAATGCGAAAAATATTTGGCGTAAGGCTGCTCCCCTGCCCCTGCATCCAGCACGATCATGCCGTTTTTGCGGTTTGACCGAACGCTCGATTATAACGGCTCAGATACTCACGGGAAGAATTTGGCAGTAGCCATTTTTAATGAACAATTTCATACCGCACCTATCTTGGCTCGATCGCCAGCCTTCCACGCTAGCAGCCCGGCGATCGGCGCGCTGACTATTAATCCGATAATTCTATTGGCTGCTGAAGCCAGAAATGCGGCAGCAGCGGTGAGGCCGACGAGAGGACCCAGCAGAGCAGAAACGCCTTCCCGGATACCGAGGCCTGCCGGAACGATCGAGAAGGATGAGCCGACAAAACCTGAAACTGTGAGAACCGAAGCCTGGCCGAATTCCGCAGGAACGTTGAGTGCGAGAAGACAAAGATAGAGCCGAAAGGCGTCGACCAGTACTAAGCCCGCTTTACAGGCAAAAAGCTGTGCCGTGATGATATGATCATCAAGCAAATGCATGCTCAGCGCAAAACAGCCGATAATGCCCATGCATCCCAATGCAATGAATGACAGACCAAAACCGTAGCCCCGCCGAATAGCAGCCATGCACCCGAATAACCGAATGATATTGCCGCCCAGATGAACGCGACGAAAGCTATTACAGATGTGCTTTTGGCAACGCTTGCTCCCTCCGCTTTGAGGGCAGCAACCCTGACCAGCACGCCTCCCGGCAGCGGAAGCATATTTGCCACGCCACCGATGACACTGGTCTCCGCAGCCGATTTCAGGCCAACCTTGTAGCCGAGCAAACGGCCAGAAAGAACGAATTCCAATGCGTTAAAGTAGATCGTCACTGGCACGGCAAACAGCGCCAGAATGACGATCGGCAGTAGGCGCGCATCGCGAAAAAGATCGGGCTGGGACCGGAAAGAAAAATATATGCCGGCAACAAGCGCGAACACGGCGACGAGCAGAACCACTTGTCGAAAGCGGTTATTGTGCATGGGAACATATCCAGCTACGCGATCGACAAAGGTCATAATTGACTGCAGTTTATGGCGCAAAATCGGTTCCCTGCCCTGATCTGCCGGACCAGTTCGGCCCTGCGTTTGAATATGGCTTTCCATCTAGCCGGAATATGGTTACCAAAATCTTACCGACAGGGAAGTAAAGCAGCCTTCGAAACGCCCTTTTGAACCGGAGATATCCCAAAATTTCTGATCAGCCGAAATATCTGATACTCCATGCGTTTAGCCGCCGAAACTCCGGTGACGGGCTACTGGTGGATTTGACACTGGAGCTTATGACCGACGCAGGAATAAGTGCTGAACAGGTCGAGATACTCGCGCTCGATCCCGAAAGCTTTGATCAACATCCGCCTGTACACCGGGCACCGGGAGAACCATTTGCGCAGTTTACGCCCAGACTGGCGGGAGCGGTTCTCGAGTTACTCGCAAATCAGTTCTCTCTCGGCGTGGTGCAAAAACTGGTTCTCAGGCGAAAGGCCTAGTCGCGGTCGGCGGTGGTTATCTGGTTGCGGATTCCCTTGTCCGGCAGTCGGGTGTACTGCTCAATCATCTGGTTCAGCTGCAGACTGCGGCCCGCGCACCTGTTCCATCCATCTACCTTCCTCAAAGCGTAGGCCCGCTGCACGGTCCGGTAGGAAGAGCGGTTAAAAGCAACCTCAACAAAGTCAGTCTGTTTTGTGCGCGTGACGACCTGACCATGGCCGAAATCGGTGGAGACAATATCATTCGATGTGCCGATCTGGCGGTGCTCAAACTGGCCCGCGCGGATGATATGACCAATGATCGCCAACTGCACGCCGGCGCCCCGATCCTGGTAGGCCGCGACCTGCCAAATCCTGGCGACTATGTTGAGCGACTGGAAACCTTGGGTAAAACGCTCGCGAATCCGCTCTGGGCGGTTCAGGCAGATGTCGTCGGCGACCGCAGCGACCGCGCGTTCTATCAGAGACATGGAATCGCCGATGACGGAACGCTTGCGGATATGCTTGCTACCGGAAAAGGCGGAGCTGTGGTTTCAGTGCGGCTCCATGGTGCCATTGCAAGCCTGATCGCCGGGAGGCCTGCTGTGCACCTTGCGTATGAACGCAAAGGATGGGGTGCCTACGAGGATCTCGGCCTCGGTGAATTTGTTCACGATGCAAGAACATTCGATCCGGCCGTGGTTGCCGACCAGATTAACCGCATTAGGCAGGAACCTTCGGTTTTTGGAACTGTATCGGCAAAGCCGCCCCGAAACTGCAGGCTCAATATGATAATCTGGTGGACGAATTACACCGCCGTTTGATCTAGATTTCTATTCACGCCGAGATATTCTCGAATCAATTTATCCCAGCGATAACGTGACATAATCGCCTTGATCGCGTTTGATCTGGCCTGCAATATATCGCGATCATAACCGAGTATATTTCGAATAGCCTGCTCAAAGGCGGCAATATCGCTCGGATCTTCCAAAAAGCAGATTTGTTCCTTGAGTAGATCCCATTCTGGCAACATCTCGATATTGGTATCGCGGCTAGCAATCACCATTTTCCCGAGGCACAAGGCTTCGAGCAAAGAAACCGGAAGACCTTCGACGTCCGACCCCGCCGCGACCGAAGTGAAAACGAAAATCTTTGTATGCTCGAAAAACTCTTTCTTATCCGCGCCTTGCAAGAATCCCGTAAATTCGATATCTGCCGATCTGCCGATGGCTATCAGCGCATCACGATCCTCTCCATCTCCGGCAATGGCCGTCGTTACATCAAGGCCATTCTTTTTACGCGGCCCGCGGCCTCGATCAGAAAGGGCAGTCCCTTCTTGCGCGAAAGACGGGAGATTGTTCCCAAGTCATAGCGAAACGAAACGTCCTTGTCGTAGGATGACTCGTCTTCACGAGCAAAAGTCGAAGCGACGCCCATAGGGAGTGTGACGACTTTCTGTTCCATTTCAGCCCGCTCGGAGGCTTTGAACAGATCCAGTGCAAATCTCCGTTGCCTCTCATTCACGCAGAACAGCCTGTCAGACGCACGGATGATCCTACGTGCCAGCGCCCGCCCAAGAGGACCTAGTTTCGAAAATATTTCAAGATCTGAGGAATGATTTTGCATCACGTAGGATGTGCCGCAAATCAGCTTGAGCAGATAGGCGATCAGGCCCTGGGGCATCACCCAATGCGCGTAAATCAGATCCAGCTTGTCTTTCCTGACCATTTGGAAGGCGGTAATGAACTCTGCGATTAGAAACGGTAAGATTAGAAACGCAGTAATAGGACGATTTTTGATATTAGGCAGGATCGCAGGATAGGCCAATTGTTGCCATTTTTCTGGCCACGCGTACGAAAACCGCCGCACCTCGACATCGCCTATTTGCTCGCTCCGCAATGCACCGGCATCATGCGGAGCCAGAATCACCACGCGATCATTTGGTCGCTCTTCTTTCCAGGCATGAGCCTGATCAAGCACAAAGCCAGGCTGCATATCCCCGGTAAAGCGCGGCAGGGTCGAAGTGAGAAAGAGCACTTTCTTCGATACCTGGGAGACAGATTTGTCATGTTCGGCGGTCAGCATCTAGAATCCTCCCGCAATCGGTCCAGCGGGAAATTGTTCCGGCAAATGCGGTACATGATCGAGCGCCCATAATTTCACGCATGAACCGGCCTTGTGGCGGACATTATATATACCGGCTTGCAAATTTATTGTGGTGCCGTCAGCGATGGAGCGGTCGTTGATGACAAGATCGCTCCCATCGAGCGAATATGGTCCGCTACGAAAGATTTGGACGATCTGCTCCCCGTCCTTGGCGCAAACCCTGCGACCAAGAATGAAGATCGTGTCGCTATGCTGAAGAAAATTTGTCCTGAGCGCTGTCACATCAGCCTCGGGTAACAGGGAAGCTGATCCTTCACTTTTGTACACTGCATCAAGCGCATCCCCGGTCGCAATGACAAATCCGATCCGGCCTGCTTCGATATCGCGCGCAATTTCCCCGTTACGCTCCTCCCAGTAGCGACGCAAACCGACGCCGGAAATAAGCGACGGGAATTGTCTGGGATATTGCGGGATATAGTTGGAATAAGACAAATAGGGCGTCGACTCGGGAAACAGCCGTTCGACTTCTTCGATGGTTGCGCGCTGCCGGTCCAGGGTTCCGTAGGGTTCCTGGGTCAGCAGAAAAAATGGTCCGAACATGGCGAAAATCACGACCGGAATACGGCCGTAGCGCGTAACCAGCATTGACAACGCCGGTGCAATGGCGACGCATACGGGTGGTAGAATGAAGGTAAAGAAATAGGGGAATGTATTGCGGTAAAAGAGCAGGCAAAGCAGCGGACCGCACAAGCCAAACAGCAGGATTTTGGTCTGCTTTGGCAAGCCCCTTGCCACAAATGGCAGCATCATCAGGCCAATGGTCACCAGCGGCGCGAATATGGCTTCTGCAAATACATAACGTATCTGCTCGAATTCGAAAAATGAAGAAAATTCCCTACACTCCGCCCCAGATTGCTCGCTTGGGGTTCGCTCGCCGGGAGTCCCGCTCCATGCAGACCTATTAGCAATATGAAAACAGCAAGCGAAACTGCTGGCACGGTACAGAATAGGATGAACAACTTCATCCGCCGGACATCTGGACCATGCCAATGCAGCCATGCGATTGCTGCAAAGCACGGCAGATAGAAAATACTCTTTATAGTCAGCGCTCCCGCCAAACCGACCAGAATGCCAACCAGAGCGGCTCTCATCCATGTCAGTTGGCCGAAGGCGAAAACACATAGAGCGGCCATCAGGGCTGCGGCAACCACGGGATCGGTCCGAAAAGTAAAAGCATTGGTAAACACGAAGCCGGCAGTCAGGTAGACGAGGCCGCAAATCAGCGCGATCTCTAAACCTGCCAACCGTCGCGCAAATGCAATAACACTCGCGGCCGTAAACACCGCGCAGGCCAGCATGACGATGCGTATCGCCTGAATTTGAGTAACGACATCTTGCGAAACCAATGTCGCCCAGCCGAACAACCGCGTGGGCAAGGTCTGTATGCTGCTGCCGAGCCGTCCGTCCGCCAGTTCATAGATTTGTCCAAAATGCAGAAACTCGTCCCAATTGATCGCCTTTTCAAAGATCAACCAGAACTGACAGGCTATTACGAGAAGGAGAGTAGCAAAAATGAAGCGCGTGCGATCAACCCGGGCTCCCGTTGCCGGGTCCCCTATTGTCGCGAAAAGATGCCCGCCAGGATGAAAATCCGCCCCCATGCCAATTTGCTTTTCAGCCATTCGTCCCGTCGCGCAATTCTTCAGCCTGTTGTTTGGTGAGAGTTTCATTCGTTGCCCCGGAACGGAGCGTATCTTCCAGCTTGTGCAAACGCTCCAGCGTCTGTTCGAGCAACTGCCGGTTCCGCCCGACCAGATCGGCAACAGCGCCGAACATGATCGCCACCACCCCGAGCGTCATCAGCGATCCGCCGATCACAATCGATTGCAAATGCCCCTGCCCTTCGCCGTTCATGAAAACCAAAGGAAACGGATGATCGGCATCACGCCAAGCAGAAACAGTGCACCACCCGCCAGTACAAAGACCTTCAGCGGATTGTACATCGCATAAGCGCGGATCATGGTGGCGCCGGTGTTGGTGATGAATTGCGGGACCGATTTGAACAGCCGCGAAGGCCGGATCGCCCCGTTGGTCCGGATCGGAACCGACACGATAGCCATTCGTTTCCGTCCCGCCTGGATCAGCATTTCCGTGGTATAGGAAAAGCTGGACGTGATATTGATCTTCTGCGCCGCTGCCCGGCTGATCGCCCGGAAGCCGCTGACCGCATCGGTTATATGGGTGTTGGACAGTCTCTTGACCGTCGCGCTGCCGAACATCTGCAACAGCCGTTTGAACGGTCCGAAATGCGCATTGTCGCGTACGCCGCGGTCACCGACGACGATATCGGCTTCACCGGCCAGAACCGGCGCGACCAGCTTGCAGATGTCACGGCCTTCATATTGATTGTCGGCATCGGTATTGACGATGATATCCGCGCCTTCCGCCAACGCCTTGTTGATCCCGGACTGGAAAGCCGCCGCCAGACCGCGGTTGGTCCGGTGGCGGACGATATGATGAACGCCGAACCGGCGCGCGACATCGCTGGTATTATCCTTGCTGCCATCGTCGATGATCAGGATCTCGATAGTGTCGATCCCGTCGATCTGGCGCGGCAGGGCAACCAGCGTCTCGGGCAGGCTTTCCGCTTCGTTATAGCAGGGAATCTGGATAATCAGCTTCATATGATGCCCGTTCCTCTAGTCACCGCCCGCCTTGGCGGGTCGTCAAATTCGGTTAAAAATGTCCTAAAAGCCTATGGTTAACAAAGCGTATAGATGTTCGGATTAACTGGCTTTGCGTCCGGCTGGCGAAATGATACGGATGTGTCATGAGCCAAATCACATATCGCCCTCGCCGTTCCTGCCTCTACATGCCCGCATCCAACAAGCGGGCGCTGGAAAAGGCGAAAAGCCTGCCCGCAGACACGATTATCTTCGATCTGGAGGATGCCGTGGCGCCGGAGGCCAAGGAAGAAGCGCGCGAGCAGGCCGGCGCCGCGCTGCAATCCGGTGACTATGGCAAGCGGGAACTGGTCGTGCGGATCAATGCCATGGACACGCCGTGGTTTGCACAGGACCTGAAGCAGGCCTGCCGGAGCGGGGCCGACGCAGTGCTGGTGCCGAAGATATTGAGCGCGGACGATATCATCCGGATCAGTGGTTTGATGGACGATTGTGACGCCGCACCGAGCATCAGATTATGGGCCATGATCGAGATGCCGCTGGCCATACTCAATCTCGCGGAGATTGCGGCTCTCGGTTCGCAGCACAGGCTGACCACGTTCGTCATGGGCTTCAATGACCTGGCAAAGGAGATGCACGCCGAACAAGATCGCTCCGTATTCGGCCCCGTCATGACCCAGGCAGTTATTGCCGCCCGCGCTTATGGTCTCAACATCATCGACAGCGTTTACAATGATTTCAATGATCCCGATGGCCTGGAAGCAGAATGTCTGGAAGCCAGGAAACTGGGCTTTGACGGCAAATCCCTGATCCATCCGGCGCAGATTGAAACCGCCAACCGGTTTTTGCCCCCATGCGGATGCGATTGCCGAGGCCGAGGCGATAATCGCGGCGTTCAAGGACCCGGTCAACGCCGGCAAGGGCGTGATCGTTGTCGGCGGCAAGATGACCGAGCTGCTGCATCTCAAGCAGGCCAAGCAGCTGGTAGCCACCGCCGAAGCGATTGCCGCTTTGGCGAAATAGCCGGTTCGCCCTCGACAAGTCGGCAAAAAAGTTTAAGTGGTCAATTGAAATGGATCGTGACGGGGCGTTGAAGCCCTGCCCCTTGGAGAGCAGATATGGAAGCATTGGAAGCAGCAGCAGGCGAAGTCAGCAAAGACGAGATCATGAAGCTTTTTCAGGCGCAGCGCGATGCGTTTCATGCCGAATTGCCGGTCAGCTATGAAGCCCGCATGGACCGGATCAACCGCACCGCCAAGATGATCATTGAAAATCAGGATGCGCTTTGTCAGGCGGTCTCCAATGACTTCGGCCATCGCAGCAGCGTCCAGACCGTGATGACCGACCTGATGTCAGTTGTCGGCCATGCCAAGGACCACAAGAAGAACCTGAAAAATGGATGCGGCCAGAGAAGCGCAAGATGGATTTCCCGCTCGGTCTGCTGGGTGCCAGCGGTCAGGTGGAATATCAGCCCAAGGGCGTTGTCGGTGTTATCGCGCCATGGAACTTCCCGATCAACCTTGCTTTTGATCCGGCTATCGGTGCCTTTGGTGCCGGCAACCGGGTAATCATCAAATTTTCCGAATTCTGTCCCGAGACCGGTGAACTGGTCAAGAAACTGGTCGCCGAATATTTCGCGCCCGAGGAAATGACCGTGATTACCGGCGGCCCGGAAACCGGCAAGGCCTTTTCCGAAATTCCGTGGGATCATCTGATCTTCACCGGCGGTGGCGGGATCGCCAAACATGTGATGGCGGCCGCTGCGCAAAATCTTACCCCGGTGACGCTGGAACTCGGTGGCAAGTCGCCGACGATCATCGGACCCGACGCCGATATCCAGAAATCAACCCAGCGTATCGCCATGGGCAAGATGATGAACGCGGGCCAGATCTGTCTGGCGCCCGACTATCTGCTGGTGCCGCAGGACAAGGAAGATGCGGTTGTCGAGGGCATTGCGTCGAATGTCGCGGAACAATATCCGACGCTGATCGCCAATGACGACTATACATCGGTGATCAACGGCCGGCACAAGGAGCGCCTGCAGGGCCTGATCGACGATGCGCTCGAGAAGGGTGCGAAGCAGACCATCGTCAATCCCGGTGACGAGGATTTCTCCAACACCAACAGCAACAAGATGCCGCTGACCGTGCTGCAGAATGTCAATGACGACATGCGGGTGATGCAGGAAGAAATTTTCGGCCCGGTTCTGCCGGTGAAGACCTATCGCAATCTCGACGAGGTGATCGACTATGTGAACGATCACGACCGGCCGCTCGGCCTCTATTACTTCGGCGAGACGGAAAGCGACAAGCGCAAGGTGCTCGACCGCACGATTTCCGGCGGTGTCACGGTCAATGACGTGATCTTCCATATCGCCCAGCACGACCTGCCCTTCGGCGGCGTGGGCCCTTCCGGCATGGGCGCCTATACCGGCCCCGACGGCTTCAAGGAATTCAGCCACGCCAAGGCTGTCTATCGCCAGCCGAAGATCAACATTGCCAAAATTGCCGGTTTCCTCCCGCCTTATGGTGCGGGTACGGAAAAGACCATGAAACAGCAGATGAAACTCTAGCGCCGCGCACAGATGGCAGATTTTCCGCTAGCGGGGCTCAAGGTCCTGGATTTTTCGCGCGTCGTGGCCGGCCCTTATGCCACGCGGATGCTCTCGGACCTGGGCGCGGAGGTGCTGAAGGTCGAACCGCCGGAAGGTGATGTGACCCGCAAGCTCGCCAAACGCGACAGCGGGGTGAGCGGCAATTATCTGCAGCTCAATATCGGCAAGAAGAACATCTGCGTCGATCTGAAAGCCGAAGGCGCGCGCGAGCTCATTCACAAGCTGGCGGCACAGGCCGATATTGTCGTCGAGAATTTCCGGCCGGGCGTGATGGACAAGTTCGGCATCGGCTGGGAGGCCCTGTCAAAGGCCAATCCCCGGCTGGTGATGCTCTCGATATCCGGTTACGGGCAACATGGCCCGGAGCGCGGACGGGCGGCCTATGCGCCGGTTCTGCACGCGGAAAGCGGCCTGATTGCCCGGCAGGCGGAGATGAGCGGCGGCAAACCGACGGATATCCAGTTCGCCATGGCGGACAGCTACAGTTCGCTGCACGGCATTATCGCGATATTGTCGGCCCTGCGCACGCTCGACCAGAGTGGCGAAGGCCAGCATATTGATCTCGCGATGGTCAATGTCCTGCATTCCGCCGACGACTATGCCCATTTCGCGCTCGACGATATCTGGCCGAAAGCGCCGGAGACGCTGGTCTGGGAAGCCCCGGAAGAACGGCAGATCCTGATCACCGGCGATATGAAATGGCTGTGGATCATGTTTTCCACAAAAACGGCTTGCAGGATCCGACCCCGGAAGGGGCCGACATATCGACAAAGGTACGGCTGCGCCACGAGGCGATGGAAAAGCATATCCTCTCGCACGAGAGTTTCGATGCGCTGACAGCCACGCTGGACCGGCTTAATCTCGCATGGGGGGAAGTCTTTCCCTTCGGCCCCGCCGTCTATGACCAGCCCAGCGTCAAGGCGCTCGGTACGATCGTCGATGTGACCGACGATGAAGGCAATGCCCGCCGCACCGTGCAGTCACCCTATCGCTTCTCGAAATCGAAAAGCGGCATTGACAGCAGCGCCAGAACCGCAAAACGCGGCGAACATAATGTCGCCGCGCTTCGAGATTGGTTGAATATGGGGGAAGACGAAATCAGCGCGCTTGCCGATAGCAAGGCGCTGATCTCGGACTAGCCTAAGCGTCCGCGTTGCGCGCCTGACGGCGTTTGAACGACTTCGCACCATTGTTCCAGTGCTTCGGTCCGTCGCTCTTGGCGGCCGAACCCGGTCCGCCACGACCCGAACCGCCGCCACCGGGGCGGCCCTTGCGGGAACTGTGCTTGGCTTTCGGCGGTCCGCTGCGCGTCGGCTTCGCGCCATATTTCTTGGGCTTCTGGCCATAGATACGCGGTGCGACTTCTTCGCGTGGCGGTTCGTCATAGCCTTCCGGCAAAGCGATCACTTCCGGTTTCACTCCGGTCAGCTTGACCACATCGCGCAGGAACTGGCGCTCGTCGGGAGCCACCAGCGAGTAGGAAATACCGCTCGCCCCTGCCCGCGCTGTCCGGCCAATCCGGTGGACATATTGTTCGGACACGTTCGGCATGTCGAAGTTGATGACATGGGTAATGCCGTCGACATCGATGCCGCGCGCCGCGATATCCGTGGCGACAAGAATGTTGATCTTGCCTTTCTTGAAGTCACCCAAAGCGCGTTCGCGCTGCGGCTGGCTCTTGTTGCCGTGGATGGCGGCGGAGTGGATGCCCACAGCCATCAGATTTTTCACAACCTTGTCGGCACCATGTTTCGTCTGGGTGAACACCAGCATATGATCCGGATTTTCCTTGTTGATGAAATCCTTCAGCAGACGCTGCTTGTCGTCCTGGTTGATATAGGTAACCTTCTGGTCGACCCGCTCGGCCGTCGTCGACTGCGGCGCAACCGAAACCTGGACCGGATTGGTCAGGAACTGGTCGGCCAGCTGCGAGATGGTCTTCGGCATGGTTGCCGAGAAAAACAGGCTCTGGCGCTGCTTTGGCAGCATCGGAACGATTTTCTTCAGCGGCACGATGAAGCCGAGATCCAGCATCTGGTCAGCCTCGTCGAGCACCAGAATTTCTACCTTCGACAGCGTCAGATAGCGCTGGTCGATCAGATCAAGCAGACGACCGGGCGTTGCCACGAGTACGTCGACACCGCGTTCCAGGATGCGCTTCTGCCGGTTGATCGGCACGCCGCCAAAAGCGGAGGTTACATAGAGGCCGAGACCCTTGGAATAGCCGGTCATGCTGTCGGCGATCTGCCGCGCGAGTTCTCGCGTCGGTGCCAGGACCAGCATACGGCATTCAAAGCGGCCGGCGCGCCGCTTGTCGTTCAGAAGGTGATGGATAGACGGCAGCGAGAACGCAGCGGTCTTGCCGGTTCCGGTTTGCGCGATACCGAGAATGTCCTTGCCTTCAAGCGCTGGGGGGATCGCCTGCTGCTGGATCGGGGATGGAGTGGTGTAGCCGCCTTCGGCCACGCGTTTTTGAATAGGTTCCGCCAGTGCGAAATCAGAAAATTTAGTCAATTTTTTATACCTTGTAATAGCAGCAAGTTTCCAGCGCACAGCATGGAAGCTATACGCGTGTTCGCCGTCTGTTAAGACGACCCGCGTGATCAGGCTGCCGGAAAGAAAGAAGCAATGAAGGCGATAGGTTCGAGATGATCTTGTCACCTCTCACGCAGAACTTCCGCCAGACGGTCGATCGATATTGCCGCCCTTGCTGCAATGCAACATAGGGGTTTCCGTAACGAAGTCAAGCGTTGTGATGGTGCGATGGCATTACGGTCTCCGAGTAGGGCTAGCAGGAAAATCACCCTTCGATAGGGATAGAGCATCCAACAGCTGCCAGCCCAGAGGCTGCTATCAGGCAACCGGGCTTCCCATTCGATTCCTTTTTCATTCCCTCGTGAACCCGTGCGTGTTGCCATTCATTCCGGAGCCGAAATTGAATCTGTCGATACTCCAATGTAGTTTGTCGAACTGCGATAACGCGCCGATGGGAAAATTCTATGCTCGCTGCAAATTTGATGGGAAAGCCATGACCAGCTATATCCTGACTGTAATAGCGGCGCTGCTACCCCTCGCCGGTTCGCATGCCGGTGAAAACAGCGCACAGAACACATCGGAATCGCAAACCGCGCCGATATCCAAGCCTTATCTTGGCCAGAAACCGCCCGGATCGATCCCGGAAGCTTTCGCGCCGGGACTCGTAACCACCGAAAATTGGGAATATGGCGGCGTGTTCTCTCCCGATATGAAAGAATATTATTTGCTCAAGAGCGACGAAAACCAGCAAGCCGCGTTCGTCGTGTTCCGGTATCGCGATGGACATTGGCTGGAATCCCGCATCTCTGACAGAGTCGGCCAGCCGGTCATATCGCCTGATGGCCAGATCATGCATCTCGGCAAACGCTATAAGCAACGCACGGCCAGCGGTTGGTCCGAGATCATGGACCTGGGCGGCAAGTTCGACGAATTTCGGATCATGCGCCTGACTGCATCTGCCAATGGGACCTATTATTTTGACGAGGTGGGTTCGGATGGTGACGGGAAAATCCGATATTCGCGGCTGGTCAAAGGAGAGCGAGAAGAACCTAAACTGGCCAGCCCGGCAATCAACACAGGGACATGGCTCGCCCACCCCTTCATTGCCCCTGATGAATCCTATATACTCTGGGACGGCAGGCGCGAGGAAGGCTTCGGCAGCTCCGACATTTATATCAGCTTTCGCCAAGACGATGGTAGCTGGGGCAGCGCCATCAATCTTGGCGAGAAAATCAACACCGACGCCTGGGAAGCCGCCGCCAGCGTGACTCCCGATGGCAAATATCTGTTTTCCACCGCTCCGTATCCGATGGCAATGTCGACATATTCTGGGTGGATGCACAGGTGATAGAGGATCTCAAGCCAAAGCATTAGGCCGCATGGTCAGAGGCACCAGTGCAGAATCGCGCTGATCGACCAGTTGGCGAGTTGTGCCCCGCCCTTACAAAGTCCCGAAACCCGCACCCACCAAAAACTATCAATTCCGGCAGATATATTTATGGCCTAGCCGATGACCGACACAAAGCCCCACAACCGCGACAAGAATTACCTCATCAAAAGCGACAGCCCGTTTCTGCAAGCGCTCGGCGTGTCCAACGACGCCGGCGAGATCAAGCCCAATAAATATGCGAAATACCGGCAAATCTGCCGCTTTGTCGAGATTTTCATCGAACGGATCGAGCGGACGCAGGCGGTCAAACAGAAGCGGGTCAAGGTTCTGGACATAGGATCGGGCAAGGGTTATCTCACTTTTGCGATGTATGACCAGCTCGCCAAAGCCGGGCTCAATCCCAAGATTGACGGCGTCGATACGCGCTCCGATATGATCAATCTCTGCAATGAAGCGGCGCAGAAATCCGGTTTTGAAAATCTGGCGTTTCACAACGTGAAGGCCGAAGATTTCGTTCAGGGCTATTATGACGCAATCGTCGCCCTGCACGCCTGCGACACGGCGACGGATGACGCCCTCTTCTATGGCATCCGATCGAAATCCAAACTGATCGTCTGCGCGCCCTGCTGTCAGCACGAGGTTCTGGTCGACCTGCAGAAGAGCGAAACGGCAAACCGGAAATTCATCTCGCATGGCCTGTTTCTGCAAAAGCAGGCCGACCTGATAACCGACAACAGCCGCGTGATGCTGCTCCGGTCACAGGGTTACCAGGTCGACGTCATCGATTTCGTCTCCACCGAGCACACGCAAAAGAACACGCTGATCACAGCCATCAAGAAGAACAAGCCGTCGCCCAAATATCTCGAGCAATATGAAGCCTATAAGAAGGCCTATGGTTTTGGCGGGATCAAACTGGAGATGCTGATGCACGAGGCGGGATTGATCCGTTCGGAGTGAATTTGCGCCGTTGGTTTTAATTCGTTTTGGCGAACGATCGCCGCGATCCATTTCGCCGGTCGAGTTCGCGCCCGAATGCGGATGTCGACTTTGAAGGGTATTGACGACGACAACCGGGAGAAAAGCAGACTGGCGGTTTTGGGGCCTCACCACATCGAATGCGATCGCTGCTTTGTTTAATGCTAAGTTGATCTCTTAAAAGGGTCGTCAGTCTGGCCCCGGACTGCACGTTCGCCGATCGAATAGTCCTCAACGTCGTTTAGGTAATCGCCAAATACTCTAAAAGCTGGTTGATCTATTCCACGCATCTCCAACTCATTACGCTCTATTTGGTGACGATGAAGCTCAAAACTGTTTTCGTCCGTTAGCATGTCATAGAGCGAGACCTCTTGGTTGCGATGTAGGGTTTTCACTAACATCCACTTCCAAACTGGATCGACTCGCATTCCGAAATGTATCGCAGTGATATCAAAATGTAGCGGGTTCACTCCAGATTTATCGTTGATGTCCCGCCATTCAGCTTCGTAAGACCATTGCGGAGCTTTGGCGTAGAAATAGGTGTCGAATATGCGTGCTTCGGCGACTGGGTCACCCGCACACTTCCAAAGATACAAATCATGAGCGCTGAGTGCACGGGGCGCATTGTAATCAATCGCTTTCAGATGTTGTAGATCAAAGTTCGTTTCGTACTCAATACAGATCCCTTTATGCTGAGCAGCGTAATGACTCCAAAGCAGCGGCTCGGCCCATTTCGCAGAAAGCGAAAGCACGCCTTTGGTTCCCAATTGCTTACGCAACAACCGCATGATTTCCTTACCGAGCAAATATGAGAGTATTTTGTCGCCGCGTTCGACATCATCCCAGTCATCAGGTTCGGTAGCGAAGTAAGCTATCCGGTCGATTTCCGTCCGAACACCGTTATCCGAAGCTCCTTGATCGGCCATCATTTTCTCTAGAAGTGCTCTAAGCTCAGCCGCAGTTAGATCAATTTTCAATGAGGGATTGCAGTCAAGCGGATCGTTGAATTGCATTGGCGGCGAATGGAAAACCTGCGCTCGAATTATTGAGCGGAGAGAGTGCTCGCTAACGGGACAATACTTGTATAGCTTTTGCGGCGGCTTCATCCAAACTGCTTTAAGGACCCTAGTTGGATATGTCATCATATAGAACCACCCACTATCGCGCATACATGAGCAATTCGACCAACTTAAGTTCATCTCCAACTCGCCATCAAGTTTGAACGACAGTTAAAACGCAACGGTCAGACCACACGGAACGACCGCAATTGGGCCGCTTGCTGACTGACTGCGTCGACATTTCCAACGTCCCCTTTTGCGCGGCAATTCAAATTCAATCTGTATCCATCGTTCCCACTTGATGCGGAAGCCAGACTAGTTAGAGTGGGCATCACACTGGTCTCGCACGACGCAAGCCACTCGCCCCTTCAAGACGGATGATAATATGCGCAACCTGCTTCTCTCCACCATCGCCCTCGCCGCCTTCACAATCAGCCCTGCCGTCGCGCAGGAAACAGCGGCTCCGGAAAAACCGGCGCTGGAGATCAGTGCTGGTGGACGACCGGTTGGCGAGGCCTGGTCGCGCAGTCCGGTCCATGCCCAGCATGGCATGGCGGCGACGGCCCATCCGCTGGCCAGCCAGATCGCCATCGATATTCTCAAAAAGGCGGGTCTGCGGTCGATGCAGCGATTGCCGCCAATGCGGCGCTCGGCCTGATGGAGCCGACCGGCAACGGCATCGGCGGCGACCTGTTCGCCATCATCTGGGATCCGAAGACGCAGAAATTATATGGCCTGAACGGCTCCGGAAAAAGCCCGATGGGGACCAGCTACAAGCAGTTCATCAAGCAGCTCAAGGGCAGCAAGACCATCCCGCCCTTCGGCCCGATGCCGATCACCGTTCCCGGAACGGTCGACGCCTGGTTCGAGATGCACGAAAAATTCGGCAAGCTGAGCATGGCCGATATCCTTGCGCCAACCATATCCTATGCAAACGAGGGCCATCCGGTCGCGCCGGTGATCGGCCATTATCTCGAACGAAATCTGGAGCGGTTCGAGCAGAGCCTCGATATGATCGGGGATTTCGACAATGCGCGGGTCACCTATTTCAAAATGGTGCGCCGAAAGCGGGCGAGATTTTTAAAACCCGGATCTTGGGAATACACTTAGCAAGATCGCCACCGGCGGTCGTGATGCTTTCTACAAGGGTGACATTGCCAAGACCATCGACAGCTATTTCAAGCGGGTCGGCGGCAATCTGCGCTACGAAGATTTCGCTGCGCACAGCAGCCTGTGGGTAGAGCCGGGCTGTGTCGACTATCGCAAGGGCTATGAACTGTGTGAACTGCCGCCAAATTCACAGGGCTTTGCGGCGCTGCAAATGGCGAATATCCTGAAGAATGTCGACCTCGCCCAATGGCCGCGTGGCAGCGCCGAAGTGCTCCACTATATTACCGAAGCCAAACGCCTGGCGTTCGAAGATGTCGCGCGCTTTTACGCCGATCCGGAGGCCTCCCCTGCCCCGCTGGAATGGTTGCTTTCGGATGATTATGGCAAGGAGCGCTTTGCGTTGATCGATCCGGCAAAAGCCACACCCGGCTTCGGGCCGGGCGAACCCAAGCTGGAAGGCGAAGGCGACACGACCTATCTCACCGTTGCCGATAAGGATGGCATGATGGTTTCGCTGATCCAGTCCAATTATCGCGGCATGGGCAGCGGGCTTGTCGCCGACGGCCTCGGCTTCATGTTTCAGGATCGCGGCGAGCTCTATTCGCTCGATGCCGATCATCCCAATGCCTATGCGCCCGGCAAGCGGCCGTTCCAGACGATCATTCCGGCCTTCATGAAGAAGGACGGCAAGCCGTATATGTCCTTCGGTCTGATGGGCGGCGGCATGCAGCCGCAGGGCCATGTCCAGGTGATGATCAACCTGGTCGATTATGACATGAACCTGCAGGAAGCCGGCGACGCCGCGCGCCTCAACCATGACGGCGGTCGCCAGCCGACGAACGATCTGGCGGGAACCGGTGCCGATCTTCTGGGTATACTCCATGTCGAGCCAGGCATTTCGGCAGAAACGATCAAACGGCTCCAAGCCATGGGTCATGTCGTCAAAATCGTCGACGACGGCATCGTGTTCGGCGGCTATCAGGCGATCACCCGCGACGCGGAGACCGGCGTCTACACCGGCGCGACCGAGATGCGGAAAGACGGCCAGGCGATTGGCTACTGATCCGGCGGCGAAACAATCGTCAAACGGAAATGAAACGGGAATGACTATGCAAAAAACCGCCTTCTGATCATACTGCCCTTATTGGCGCTGACCCAGCCCGCTGCCGCGCAGATGGAGAATTTCAAGACCGGACCGGTTTTCGAAACGTTCGGGCCGACGGCACCGGTCGAGCAAAGCGAGCCCCTGGCGCAAGATGCAAAATTCGCCATTGCCTTTGACGTCTCGGCCGCAGCCGAGCCGGGCAAGATCAACCGCACGATCGAAAGCGCGGCCCGCTTCATCAATATGCACGTCGCCTCCGGCGTGCCGCAAGAGAATATCCGGCTCGCCATCGTCGTCCACGGCGGTGCATCGATCGACCTGACCAGCCAGGCGTTTTTCGCAGCCCGCAAGGACGGCGCGGAGAATGCCAGCGCCGCCGCGATTGCCGCATTGCAGGATCATGGCGTGATATTCTATCTCTGCGGTCAGAGCGCGGCGGCCCATGGCATCACCAATGCCGACCTGCTGCCGGGCGTAAAAATGTCCCTTTCCGCGATGACCGCCCACGCCCTGCTGCAACAGCAGGGCTTCACCGTCAATCCCTTCTGATCGGACAAGCCAGCCGAAATGTTGAAGGTCGCGAGTTACAATATCCACAAGGGCATCGGTACCGATCGCCGGCGCAATCCGGGCCGTATCATCGATGTGCTGAACGAGATCGACGCCGATATCATCGCGCTGCAGGAGGCGGATCGCCGCTTTGGCGCGCGGGCCGCCGCAATTCCGCAAAACTGCTGGAGATGCACAGCGACTATAGCGCGATCCCGCTCGACGTGCAGACCGATTCCATGGGCTGGCACGGAAATGCGATTCTGGTGCGCAATTCCGCAACGGTAATCGCGCATGATATCATGCATATCCCCTGCCTCGAGCCGCGCGGCGCGATCATGGCGCATTTCGAGCTGGCCGGGCGTGAACTGGCGGTATTCGGCATGCATCTCGACCTCTCGGGTCTGTGGCGCAGGCGGCAGGCTGCTGCCATCATCAAACTGGCGCAGGAAAAGCAGAAGGACGTGCCGGTGGTGCTGATGGGCGACCTGAACGAATGGAGCGCAGCCGGCGGCTGCCTGAAGGATTTCGGCAAGGCATTTGACATGGTCGATTGCGGGCGCAGCTTCCATTCGCGCAGCCCGATCGCCACCCTGGACCGGATCATGCATTCCGGAAGTATCCGGCATATCGAAGCCGGGGTCCACGACAGCCCGTCGGCGCGCAAGGCGTCCGACCATCTGCCGGTATGGGCGACCATCGCGGTGGACTGAGGGCCTCTGCCCGTCGCCTGACCGCACTACGTAACTCTACCTATATTGCCGGCACCAGCAGACTGGTAGCGCCCTTTCCATAGAACGGGGAAGGACGTTATGGACAATTTACTGGTGAAGACCGGCGGCTGGTTGCTGCTCGTATTTTTGGCATTTGTGGCGATGGTACTCGCCGCAGATGGAGGATTTGCCGTGCATATGGCGATCATCATGATCGCCTGCCTGATCGCGCTCTGGGTGACGATTAGCAAGGCGGACTATGCCGCCATCGGGCGCGGGATATTGAGGGCCCCCGCCGATCCGGGAAAATATGACGACGATCCCGTCCGCTGGGGCGTCATCGCGACTCTGTTCTGGGGCATGGCCGGTTTCGCGGTCGGTCTGTACATCGCGCTGCAACTGGCCTTTCCCGTGCTCAATCTGGGGCTGGAATATACCACCTTCGGACGTTTGCGTCCGCTCCACACTTCTGCCGTTATTTTCGCTTTCGGAGGCAATGCGCTGATTGCGACGAGTTTTTACGTCGTCCAGCGCACCTGCAGGGCGAGGCTGGCCTTCCCCCGCCTCGCCCGTTTCGTTTTCTGGGGCTACCAGCTGTTCATCGTGCTGGCCGCCACCGGCTATCTGATGGGTGTTACCCAGTCACGGGAATATGCCGAGCCGGAATGGTATGTCGATCTCTGGCTGACCATCGTCTGGGTCAGCTACGCGGTTGTCTATATCGGCACCATCGTCAAACGGTCCGAGCCGCATATTTACGTCGCCAACTGGTTTTTCCTCAGCTTCATCCTGACCGTTGCCATGCTGCACGTGGTCAATGGCCTGACCATGCCGGTCAGCCTGCTCGGCGCGAAAAGTTACAGCGCTTTCTCCGGTGTCCAGGATGCGCTGACCCAGTGGTGGTACGGCCATAATGCGGTCGGATTTTTCCTGACCGCGGGCTTCCTCGGCATGATGTATTATTTCGTGCCGAAACAGGCGGAGCGACCGGTCTACAGCTATCGCCTGTCGATCATCCACTTCTGGTCGCTGATCTTCCTCTATATCTGGGCCGGTCCGCACCATCTCCATTATACCGCTCTGCCCGACTGGGCGCAGACGCTGGGCATGGTCTTCTCGATCGTCCTGTGGATGCCGAGCTGGGGCGGCATGATCAACGGCCTGATGACGCTGAACGGCGCCTGGGACAAGATCCGCACCGATCCGATCATCCGGATGATGGTCCTCGCCCTTGCCTTTTACGGAATGAGCACCTTCGAGGGCCCGATGATGTCGATCAAGGCCGTTAACAGCCTGTCGCACTACACCGACTGGACGATTGGCCATGTGCACAGCGGTGCGCTCGGCTGGAACGGGATGATCACCTTTGCCGCGCTTTATTACATGGTGCCGCGCCTCTGGGGCCACCCGCGCCTCTACAGCCTGCGCATGGTGAACTGGCATTTCTGGCTCGCGACCATCGGCATCGTTCTCTACGCCGCCTCGATGTGGGTTGCCGGCATCATGCAGGGCCTGATGTGGCGCGAATATGGTGACGACGGCTATCTCGTCTACGCCTTCAGCGAAGTCGTTTCGGCGATGTTCCCGATGTATATGATCCGCGCAACCGGCGGCCTGCTCTATCTCGCTGGCGCGGTGGTGATGGTCTACAATGTCTGGATGACGCTTGCTGGCCGGGTCCGGGATGAAAAGCCGATGACCGAAACGCCCTATGACGAAGCCGCCGACAAGCCGCTGGTCGCGGCTCCGGCAGAGTGAGGGAGACAGGAACATGACCACGCTCACGCAAAACATAAAAAATCGAACGCAACATCACGCTGCTGGCGGTACTGGCTCTGGTAACGGTAATGATCGGCGGCATCGTCGAGATCGCGCCGCTGTTCTGGATCGACAATACTGTCGAGGAAGTCGAAGGCATGCGACCCTATACGCCGCTCGAGCAGGCCGGTCGCAATATCTATGTCCGCGAGGGTTGCTATACCTGCCACAGCCAGATGATCCGGCCGTTCCGGGACGAAGTCGAACGCTATGGCCATTATTCGCTGGCAGCGGAATCGATGTACGATCACCCTTTCCAGTGGGGTTCCAAACGCACCGGGCCGGATCTGGCGCGGGTGGGCGGACGCTATTCGGACGAATGGCATGTCCAGCATCTGAAAGATCCGCGCGCCGTCGTGCCGGAATCAATCATGCCGCCTTATGCCTTTCTCGCTGAGAAGGAACTGGCTCCCGGTGACATGAGCGCCCATCTGCGCGCCCTGACCCGGGTCGGTGTTCCCTATAGCGAGGAGGCCATCGAAAAGGCCAACGAGGATCTGGCCACCCAGGCCGACCCGATGGCCAGCTCGACCGATCTCGAAAAACGCTATCCCAAGGTGCAGGTCCGCGACTTTGACGGCAATCCTGACAAGCTGACCGAAATGGACGCGCTCGTCGCCTATTTGCAGATGATCGGCACATTGGTCGATTTCGAGGCGGGAGAAGCACAGGAGCAGCCCCGATGAACTATGAAGCGCTGCGCCATTTCGCCGACAGCTGGGGCCTGCTGTTCATGACACTGGTTTTCCTGACTTTGGTCGGCTGGACCTTCCGCCCCGGTGCCGGACGCAACCATAATGAAGCCGCCCATATGATTTTGACGAGGACAAGAATGATGTCTGAGAAGAAACGCGTTGACGAACCGACTGGCACCGAAACGGTCGGTCATGAATGGGACGGTATCGAAGAACTCGACACGCCGATGCCACGCTGGTGGCTATGGACCCTGTACGCCACGATCATCTGGGCGATCGGCTATGTCATCCTCTACCCCGCCATACCGATGCTCAATTCGGCCAGCGAAGGCCTGCTCGGCTGGACCAGTCGCGGCGAATATGCGCAGGCGGTCTCTGCACGCGAAACGGAACTGGAGCCGATCCGGCAGGCGCTGGTATCGACCGATATCCGCAAGTTGCACGGCAGTCCTGAACTGATGCAACAGGCCGTCGAAGGCGGTCGATCCGCATTCAAGGTCCACTGCGTGCAATGCCACGGTTCCGGCGCTGCGGGATCAAAGGGCTATCCCAATCTCAACGATGACGACTGGCTGTGGGGCGGCGATCTCGAAGCTATCGAATATACGCTGATCCACGGCATCCGTAACCCGGACCACGACCAGACGCGCTTCTCGCAAATGCCGGCCTTCGGACGTGACGGCATATTGCAGCCGGGCGAAATCCAGGATCTGGTTTCCCATGTCCGCGTCCTCGCGGGCCGGGAGAAGCAGAGCGCTGCAGCCACCCGCGGAGCGGTGCTGTTCGAAGCCAATTGCGCGATCTGCCACGGACCCGATGGTACCGGCGACCGGACCCAGGGCGCGCCCAATCTGACCGATGCCATCAGCCTTTATGGCCTCGACCGGGCCTCGCTGACCGACACGATCACCAACAGCCGTTACGGCGTGATGCCGCGCTGGGGACAGCGACTGGACAGCGCGACCATCCGGATGCTGGCGGCCTATGTCCACTCGCTTGGCGGCGGTGAAAAACTGCCGGCGCTGGAAAAACGGCTGCAACGCCGGTTGAAAGCGATGGCGATGAGCAGTCCTGACGAAATTTTCGATCCGGAGCTGAAACTCTATGAATCGCGCAAGAGCGTCTTTCCCAAGGCGGTAAACGGCAAATTCCGGCAGCTGAAATGGGTGATCATGGCGATCACCCTCGCCATCTATTATGTCACGCCGTGGATCCGCTGGGACCGCGGGCCCTATGCTCCCGATCAGGCGGTGCTGGTCGATCTGGCCAACCGGCGCTTCTACATGTTCGGCATCGAGATCTGGCCGCATGAATTTTACTATGTCGCCGGCATGCTGGTCATGGCGGGTATCGGGCTGTTTCTGGTCACCTCGGCTGTCGGCCGTGCCTGGTGCGGCTATTCCTGCCCGCAAACCGTCTGGACCGATCTGTTCCAGCATGTCGAACGCGCCATCGACGGCGACCGCAACGCCCAGTTCAAGCTGCAGGACGCGCCCTGGGGGCCGAAGAAAATCGGCAAGCGCCTCGCAAAATGGTCGGTGTGGCTGTTCATCGCCTTCTGGACCGGCGGCGCGTGGATCATGTATTTTGCCGATGCGCCGACGCTGGTCGTGGATTTCTGGACCGGTCAGGCCCCGTTTGTCGCTTATGCAACGGTCGGCGTGCTCACGCTCACCACTTTCATCTTCGGTGGCTTCATGCGTGAGCAGGTGTGCATCTACATGTGCCCCTGGCCGCGCATCCAGACCGCGATGATGGACGAAAAATCGCTGACCGTCACCTATAAGGACTGGCGCGGCGAACCGCGCGGCAGCGTGAAAAAGGCCGAGGCCCAGCCCGGCAGCTTTGGCGACTGCATCGACTGCAACCAGTGCGTCGCGGTCTGCCCGACCGGTATCGACATTCGCGAGGGGCCGCAAATCGGCTGCATCACCTGCGCCTTGTGCATCGACGCCTGTGATTCCGTGATGGAGAAGGTCAACCGCCCGCGCGGCCTGATCGACTATGCCACGCTGGAAGATGCCGAACTGGAAAAGGCCGGAAAGCCGCATAATCCGGTGCTCAAGACCTTGTTCCGGCCGCGCACCATCCTCTATTTCTCGATCTGGGGTGCGATCGGGCTGGCGATGCTGTTCGCGGTCGGCAACCGGACGCGCATCGATATCAGCGCCAACCATGACCGCAATCCGGTCTATGTCCAGCTGGCAGACGGCCATGTCCGCAACAGCTATACGATCAATCTCCGCAACATGGAGAACCGCCCGCGCGACATGATCATCGGCATGACCGAGCTCAAGGGCGCGGTGATGTGGTCCAACGCCGGATCGCGGGAAGGCGCCGGCCAGACGCTGGTCACCAAGGTTCCGGCCGACAGCGTCGCCAGACTGCGGCTCTATGTCGCCGCTCCGGGTGACGGACCGGTGCGGGAGGATTTCGCGCTGAAGGTAACCGCTGCGGACGACCCGGAAGCGAACGATATTGACGAAGTGTTTTTCGAAAGACCGGAGACAGGCGAATGAGCAAGCAAGGCCATGTGGTGAAGAAGTTCACCGGCTATCATGCCGCAGCGATAATCGTTGCCTTTTTCGCGGTGGTCGTGGGTGTAAACCTGTTCATGGCGCGTTTCGCCCTGTCGACGTTCAGCGGCACGGTTGTCGACAACAGCTATGTCGCCAGCCAGAAATATAACGACTGGCTGGAACAGGCGCGCAATCAGGAGGAGCATGGCTGGACCGTGTCTCCTGCCCTGCGCGAGGCCGACAAGGCGAGCATTACGATCACGACAGCTAACGGCATGCCCTGCAGGGAGCGGCGATGGAGGCTATCGCGGAACATCCTGTTGGTCGGGCCGATCCGTTCGAGATCAGCTTCACCCAGACCGCCACTGGCGAATATCGCAGCGTCCAGCCGCTGCCCGAGGGCCGCTGGAAGCTGAAGATCATCATCTCTCTTGATGACCAGAATATGCGCGTGGTTCGGGATATCTGGTGAACGCGATCACGCCCCTCGGCGATGCACAATCGCAATCGGTTGTCTCGCGCTTTGCCGTACCGGCGATCCGCTGCGCCGGCTGCATCGCCAAGATCGAGAACGGCCTGAGCGGCGTACCGGGCATCCTGTCGTCTCGCGTCAATTTCTCGACCAAGCAGGTGGCCATTTCGCATCTGCCCGAGCTGGATGACGACCAGCTGAAAAACAAATCGAGGCGCTCGGGTTCGAAGCCAGATTCTCGCGGACAATCCCCTCTCCGAGGAGACGGGCAGCACCGACAAATTGATCCGCGCGCTCGCCGTCGCCGGTTTCGGTATGATGAATATCATGCTGCTGTCGGTCAGCGTCTGGTCCGGCGCAACCGGCGTGACCCGCGATCTGTTCCACTGGCTCTCCGCTCTGATCGCAATTCCGGTGATCGCTTATTCTGGACGCCCGTTTTTGCCTCCGCAACCATGGCGCTGCGCTACGGCCGGACCAATATGGATGTACCGATTTCAATCGGCATATTGCTGGCCACGGGTCTGAGCCTATACGAGACCGCCACCGGCGGGGCCCATGCCTATTTCGACGGCGCGGTGATGCTGCTGTTTTTCCTGCTCGCCGGGCGGGTGCTGGACGGCATGATGCGCGACCGCGCGCGGGAAGGCATTGGCGCATTGCTGAAACAGGCCGCCCCGGGCGCCATGGTGCTGACGGACGATGGCACAACCAACTGGGTCGCCACCAGGGACCTGCGTCCGGATATGCGGATGATGGTGGCCGCGGGCGGCAATCTCGCGGCCGACGGTGTGATCGAAAAGGGATCGAGCAGCTTCGACTGTTCGCTGATGACCGGCGAGAGCGAACCGCAGCCGAAAGGCGAAGGCGACATCGTGCTCGCCGGAACGCTGAACCTTTCGTCGCCCGTTGTCGTGCGGGTCACGGCAACCGGAGAAGACACGAGCGTTGCGGATATCGCCCGGCTGATGGACGAAGCCGGCCAGCACCGTTCCTTCTATGTGCGTGTCGCCGACCGGGCGGCGCGCTATTATGCGCCCGCTGTCCATAGCCTGGCGCTGCTCGCCTTTGCCTACTGGATGATTGTCGGAGCGGGCTGGCACCAGTCGCTGCTGGTCGCGGTCGCCGTGCTGATCATCACTTGCCCATGCGCGCTGGGCCTCGCGGTGCCGGCGGCGCAGGTCGTGGCTTCGGGGGCGTTGCTACGCAAGGGCGTGATGGTCAAGGACGGCAGCGCGCTGGAACGGCTGGCAGAGGTCGATTACGCGCTGTTTGACAAGACCGGGACGCTGACCCTCGGCCATCCGGTACCGGTCAATCTCGACGATCTGAACCTCACCCAGAAACAGATCGCGCTTGCCCTGGCGCAGGCCAGCCATCATCCGATCAGCAAGGCCATCCGCGCGGCCTTGCTGGCGCAGGATATTACGCCGGCCATGCTGGATCGCGTGGAAGAACTGCCGGGCGAAGGCATGAGCGCTTGCTGGCATGGCATGCCCGTCATGCTCGGAAAACCGGAACAGTCGGAAGATCATCTGGCCAGCCAGCTGAGCGTCGGCAGCGATAAAATCGTGCTCCAGCTGAAGGACGAAATCCGGCCGGAGGCCCCGGAAGCGCTGGCAAGATTACAGGCGATGGGACTGCCCGCGTCGATCATATCCGGCGACAATATCCGTTCCGTATCGCTCGTTGCATCCACTCTGGACATTCCGGCACAGGCCGGAGCGTCCCCCCAGGACAAGGTCGAGGCCATTACCGGGCTGGCCGCCAGCGGCCACAAGGCGCTGATGGTGGGTGATGGCCTGAACGACGGCCCTGCCCTCGCCGCAGCCCATGTCTCGATCGCGCCCGGCTCGGCCAGCGATGTCGGCCAACAGGCCGCCGACGCCGTCTTTACCAGCGAATCGCTGATGCCGGTGGCGCTGTCGGTCAAGGTCGCGCGCCGCACGATGCAGATCGTCCATCAGAATTTTGCCCTGGCCATCGGTTATAATATAATCGCCGTGCCGCTGGCCCTGACCGGCATGGTCACGCCGCTGATCGCCGCCATCGCGATGTCGCTGTCGTCATTGATCGTCGTCGGCAACGCGCTGCGCCTGAACGGGGCGGCGAAATGAGCGGTCTCGCCATCCTGATCCCGGTTGCCCTGCTGATGGGACTGTGCGGTCTGGCTTTCTTCTTCTGGGCGATGCGCAACGATCAGTTCGAGGATCTCGACGGCGCGGCCCAGCGCGTATTGATCGACGAGGACGAGGAACCGTCATGATCGATCGTGTCAGAAGGTCCAGGCTCAGTCGGCTGCTGATTGCCGTCATCGCGCTGCCGATGGCCGCCATGCCCCTCGCGGCCAATCCGGACGTGATGACAATCCAGCTATGTTCGGCCGACGGCGCGGTACGCGATATTTCCATCCCGGTCGAGAGGGACGACAGCCGGAAAGATTGCGCCAAGCCATGCCATGCCTGCCTTTCGCGCAAGAAAGCTCCGAAAAGCTGAGCTCAGCTTTCCTTGTCTATATTGGGATCCTCGGCGCGTTCAGCGGCAAAACCGATCCGCAAAGCCTCGGCCAGACTGCGCACCCGCAATTTTTCCATCATATTGGCGCGGTAGATTTCGACCGTTCGCGGTGAGATACCCAGATCATAGGCGATGGTCTTGTTGGGGAGGCCGGCCAGCAGGCCATCGAGCACATCCTGTTCCCTTCCGGTGAGACAGGCCAGCCGGACTTTCGCTTCGGAAGCGGCCATTTCCTTCAGATTGCTGTCTTCCAGTCGCACGAATGCCTCTTCCATGGCCGCGATCAGGGCTTCCTTTTCATAGGGTTTCTCGAGGAAATTGACCGCTCCGGCGCGCATCGCCTGAACCGCGATTTCGATATCGCCATGGCCGGTCAGGATCACCACCGGCATGTCGATCCCGTCCTTGATCATCTGCTGCTGCACCTGCAGACCGTCCATTTCCGGCATCCGCACGTCAAGCAACACACAGCCCCGCTCGGCGCCCTTGGCGATCTTCAGAAAGGCAACGCCGGACTCGACCGGCTCGACCTTGAACCCCGCGTGCCGCAACATGAACGCCGCCGATCGCCGGACGGAATCATCATCATCGACAATATAGACCAGCCGCTCACTGCTCATCATTCTGCTCCTGCTCCGCTTTTTCCAATGTGATCCGGAAAATCGTGCCGCCTTCGGGATTGGGCTCGACACCGATTGTTCCGCCATGCGCCTCGATGATCGTCCGGCATATCGAGAGGCCCAGTCCCATGCCCGTGCCCTTGGTGCTGGCGAAGGGATCGAAAATCCGCTCCCCCAGTTCCTGGTCGATACCGGAGCCGCTATCCGACACGGCAATTTCCAGCCTCTCGTCATCGATCGATTTGACGCCGATGTGCAGCTTCTTCTCGGCGCTGTCGGCCATGGCCTCGATGCCGTTGCGCATCAGATTGACCATCACCTGCTGGATCTGCACACGATCGACAAAGACATTATGGGCGTCGGGCGCGATGTCGATCGAGAATTTGACGCCCCGCTCCTGTGCACCGATCATGCCGAGCACGGTGGCGTCCTGCACCACCTGGGAGATCGACAGGACCCGCCGGTTGATCTCGCCCCGCGAAACAAATTCACGCAGTCGCCGGACAATCGTCCCGGCCCGCAGGCTCTCGGACACGCTTTCCTGCAACGCCTCCTGGAAAAATTCCCGGTTCTCGGCCAAGTCACCATCCATCATGTCGCGCGCTGCCGACAGATAGTTGGCTATCGCCGTCAGCGGCTGGTTGATTTCATGCGCCAGCGCTGACGCCAAAGTCCCGACCGCGCTAAGGCGCGAGGCATGAGCCAGATCCTGCTGCAGCGACTGCAGTTCCGCCTCGGTCTGTTTCTTTTCGGTCAGGTCGATGATGAAACCGGTAAAATAGCGTTCGTCGCCAATCTTCGCCTCGCCCACTTCCAGTTGCAGCGGGAAAGTCGTGCCGTCTTTCCGGCAACCGACCACCGTCCGGCCGATGCCAATGATCCGCTTCTCGTCGGTCCGGATATAGCGCTCGATATAGCCGTCATGCGCCGCCCGATAGGGCTCCGGCATCAGAATCTTGACATTGCGCCCGATGATTTCTTCCTGCTCATAGCCGAACATTTTTTCCGCCGTGGAGCTAAACGAACTGATCAGCCCGTCCTCATCGATCACCACCATCGCGTCGGGGATGGTGGTCAGGATCGACCGCAGGATCGAATTGGCCTGGTCCAGCTTGCTCTCGGTGTTCCGCAGCGCGGTTACGTCCTGGAAAGAGACCATGACCGCGTCGATATCGCCCTTCGGACTGGCTAGCGCCGCGATATTGCATTCCGCAAATATCAGCCGGCCGTCCGGAAGCTGCAGATGCACATCAAACGGGTCAATCGCGCTGGATTCAAAGGCACGATCCATCCTGCTCTCGAACAGCGGGCGATGGTCCGGTGCCACGCAGGTGGCCGGCGCTCCGTCCGGCAGATCGGCAAGACTGCTCACGCCGAATATCTTCAGCCCGACCGCGCTGCAATTGATGGGCTGCATATTCCGATCGACGATCATGACGCAATTCGGAAGGGCGGACAGAAGGGAATCCGGATGCAATGCCCGGCCCGTGCCCTGAACGATCGTTTCGCGCACCTGTATTGTCTATCCCTCGACTGCTCATTCGCTGCTTGCGAACCAAGGGACCCTACACAAAATACAGGATTTGCCATAAGAAAATTTGCTCTGGCCGGGGCTGGACTTCTATCCATTCAGTGCGAAACGACCAGAGGAATATCGCAATCCTTGAGCAGATTGCGCGTTACCCCACCGAACAGGAATTCTCTCGCGCGGCTATGGCCATAGGCACCCATGACAATATATTCCGCCTTCACCTTTTTTGCTTCGGTCACCAGCGTGACATCAACCCGCTCGCTGCCGGGTGGTGGCGCGTGAATTTCGGACTTGATGCCATGATAGGCAAGATATTCCGACGCTGCGAGCTGCGGCAGATCATGGTCCTTGTCTTCCTCAACTGTCAGAATATGGACATCGCTCGCCATTTTCAGCAGTGGCACCGCGGCACGCAGCGCGTTACCAGCCTCGAAACTGCCGTTCCAGGCGACCAGAGCCGGGCCGCAGGCGTCAAACTTCTTCACATTGTCGGGCTGGACCACGACAGGTGCCGTCGCGTTGAACAACACGTCGCCCAATATGCCGAGCGGCAGCGCATTTTCCTTATCCCCACCGGCTGAGCTCAGGACGATGATATCGACCAGCGCGGAATTTTTCGACAGACCGCGCGAAGGATCGATATTCTCTTCCCGATAATCCCAGGAGACATCTTCGCCAGCCAGTCTTTTTTCAATCTCGGCGCGGAGCTTCTTGTCCAGTTCCCGGGTCATTTCGCTCACATCATACATCACCGACATGCCGGTGACGCCGTCGAAGGCGACCTGCGAACTATAAGGGTTGGCGCGCAGACAGTGGAGATGGCCACCAAGCGAGCGGGTCAGATCGAGCGCCGCCTGAAGCCGGGCCTCGAGGCCCACGTCATCGGCAATATATAGCAGAACGGATTTCATAAACTGTCTCCTGTTTCCCAGTCATTCGTTTTGGTGGAATGTCTTGGTGAGGAGCGTAGCGGTAGCCGGTCGGAGCCTGTATACGGGTTTATACGGATGGAAGCCCTCGGCTCAGTCCCCGGCCGCACCATGGGCGGCGATTTTCTTCAGCCAGCGGGAACGGTGCCGGTCGCTGCGGTCCACATTGCCGATCAGCGAAGTGGTAACCGGGGAGATGCCGGTCAGCTTCAGGATGTTGCGTTCGAAACTGCGAACGCTGTGCGCAGCAAAATAGGCGCGGTAGAACAATGCCGGCATGCCCATGCTGACGATCAGCCGCGCCGAGCGACCGCGCAGCAGTTTCCGGGGCAATTGCTTGCTGCCTTCCTCGCCATAGTCGAGCGCGAAATTGGGGCGGAAAGCCTGTTCGATAAATGCCTTGAGCAAGGCGGGCATGTCCCCCATCCAAAGCGGATAGTAAAAGACGATATGCTCTGCCCATTTGATCGCGTCCTGACCCGGCCGGACCGCGTCGGGCACATCCTCTTCGAGCCATTGCTTGCGGCTTTCGAGAATTGGAATATTCTGGCCGGCCAGCCGGATCACTCGCACATCATGACCGGCTTCGCTGGCGGCATCGGCATAAGCGGACACAATAGCATGGCCAAAACGGCCGGGGCTAGGGTCCGGGTGGCCGTCGATGACCGCGATGCGGGTCATGGCACCGCCACTTCGGTTGCCAAGTCGACAGGGGTTTGCCACTGGAATGCGGCGATCAGTTCCATTATCGCCTCCTGCGCTGCGGTATCAATCTCCTGGGGATAGGAAGCTGTCAACCGCGCGTCCCAATAGCCATAGTCCAGCGCAGTTACGCTGAAATGCCAAGGCACGGTGTCCTTGTCGCCGTCGAAAATTCCCTGATAGGCCGTGATGTCGGGACGTCCGGAAACGAAATAGTCGCCTTCGGAAACCACAGCAGCGCTTGAATATTGCGACAGCAGATCCGGCTTGACGATCTGATAATGGTCCTGCGCGTTCAGCTCTTCAAGATGGATGATCGCGATCCTGATTTCGATTTCATGGCTTTCGAAGTCGCGCAAATAACCGATCTCGAAATTATTGCCTGAAAAATCGGTTGTCATTTCACACTGGCGGCGAAATCCGGCGATAGCAGCCGGAAATATAAAGCCGCTTTCTTTGTGGATGATCGAGCCCGGTTCCTTATAGGGTGCGAACGGGTCAAACAGCGGCGCAGATCCGATCACACATTCCGCTGCCGCAGGACTGCTCGTAAGGATCAGCGCCAGCGCCGCCGCCGGAATTAATCCGGCCATCTTCAATTTTGTCAGCATTTCATTTCCCCTACCTTCGGATTGCCTGTCTATTCGTGACAGCTGACGACGCGGAACGGCAGTTCGCTGCCATCGGTTTCCGTAATCGTCAGATATTCGCCGACTTTCAGCGGATGGTCCTTGAGCCGGAAAATGCTCTCATCATCCTCGTCGCCAAGCTTGTAGGAAAAGACCCATCCTTTGGGTGAAGCAATCACGACACCGCTCTGATCAGCCTCACCGGGCCAGAACCGGCGCACGACGGGGCGTTTTTCAGCCTTCTTTAGCGCTTCCGGTTCGATAAAACCCTCGTCGTCCAGGGGGACGCGAAAGACATATGCATGGGCTGACGAGCCATCGGGATGGTCAGCGGTTCTTGCCAGTTCAAGGCGGATTGTTTTCCAGGTCATGCAGTCTGTCTGAACCGGTTATACTGTCCGCGCGATACGCAATATTGCGTAGTTCGAGGGGTGATTTACGCCGGCAGCGCGTGGACGTGAACATCGTGGGCAGAATGGACGGACAACAGTTCGATCGCCTTTATCTCATCCTTCTCGTCCCGCGTTCGCACCCAGAGCAACAGGCCACCCTTTTCCAGCTGGCCGGCGATATAGTCGGCATGGTGCTTCTGGATGAAGCGCGCCAGTGCAATACCAATAGCGGTTCCCGATCCGCCAAGCGCGAGCGCTGCCAGTGCCGCAGCCAGAGCGCCGCCCGAAGCCACGAGCACGATCCCGGCAAAGGCGCCGACATAGAGCAGGCTGCCGATCACCGCCCCCTCGGCATCGCCGATGGTTTCGACCGGTATATAGGCTTTTGACATCACCTCCGGGTCATCTTCGATGTCAGCGACCGATCGCAAGCGGTGGCCAAGCTTTTCCTCGACCGCTGAAACCGGCGCGAGCACGCTAATCTCCGCGCGATCAAAACCGTGGGTCAGCAGATCATCGATCGCTGCCTGCAAATGCTCTTCGCTGTCGAATATGCCGACCGCTTCCCTGATTTGGGATGCGCCCGATCCACCCATAGACATGTTGCTCAGGCCACGTCGGTCAGACGCAGATAGGGCCGCAATTCGTCCCAACCCTGGGGGAAGAGCTTTTCGGCCTCGTCATTGGCGATTGATGGCGGGATGATGACCTTGTCGCCGCGACGCCAGTCTGCCGGCGTGGCAATGCGTTTCGCATCCGATAGTTGCAGCGCGTCAATCACGCGCAATATCTCGTCAAAATTGCGACCGACGCTCATCGGATAGGTCATCGTCAGGCGGATTTTCTTGTCCGGATCGATGATGAACACCGAACGCACCGCTGCGGTATCGCTTTCTTCGGGATGGATCATGTCATAGAGTCTCGCGATCCTGTGATCCGGATCGGCGACGATCGGAAATTCGAGATTGGTATGCTGTGTCGCGTTGACATCGGCGATCCATTTCAGATGTTCGGCCGCCGTGTCCGTCGACAGACCGAGCGGCTTCGTGTTGCGCGCTGCGAACTTGTCCGCCAGCTGGGCCGTCCGGCCCATCTCGGTCGTACATACCGGGGTGAAATCGGCCGGATGGCTGAAGAAGAAAACCCAGCTGTCCCCTGCCCATTCATGGAAATTGATCGTGCCTGCCGTGCTGTCCGTCGTGAAGTCGGGAGCGGTGTCGCCAATATGTAATGCCATCTGTCGTTCCTTCGCAATCATTCTAGAAATTGCGTCTTCATAAGACCTCTCTTCTGGTGAAAAACTCCGTAAAGCTACGTAAATCAGGCAATTTCCGGCTTTTCAGCCCGTTCGCACGCTGCAGATTGGTCGGCGATTGCGCTCTTTCCTACACCTAACCAAATAGGTTATATTTGCCACTTTGCAACCGAAAGGAGAGTTTCTCATGACTGACAGTCCCGACATTGACCGGCTGATCGACAAGGTCATCATGCTGGAAGGCGATTTTTCCGATCATCCCGCCGACCGCGGCGGTCCCACGCGATGGGGCGTTACCGAGACGGTGGCGCGAGCGCATGGCTATGCTGGTGACATGCGACATTTCCCGCGCTCGCAGGCGACGGTGATCTACAAGCGCAAATACTGGCTTCGGCCGGGATTTGACCGGATCGCCCGACGCGCGCCGCTGATCGCGGCCGAACTGTTCGATACCGGGATCAACATGGGTAGCGGTACCGCAACCGGGTTTTTGCAGCGCGCGCTGAACGCGCTGAACCGCAACGAGGGTGATTTTCAAGATATATCGGTCGATCACGTGATCGGCGCGCAAACGGTAGCCGCGCTCGACGCCTTTCTCCGCAAGCGCGGAAGCCAGGGTGAAATTGTGCTGCTCAAGGCGCTCGAGGCCCTGCAGGGCGCCCGCTATATCCAGCTCGCCGAAAAGCGGCCGGCCAACGAGGCCTTTCTGTACGGCTGGCTAGCCAACAGGATCGGCTGAATTCCGCCAAATATATCTTGCCCATAACAGTGTCAATTTTGTCAAGATCAACCGCTTTCTTCAGATTATTTCTTAACTGCATTGCCGCCGGACAGACCGTTCGTGGCCCGACTTTTGACAAAGCTTGACGCTTCATCCCACGAAAGGAAAACCTGAAAATGTCCATTCTCTCTACTCTCATCGGCCCTGTTTCGAATATCATCGACAAGATCATTCCCGACAAGGCGGCTCGCGATCGCGCCAAGCTGGAACTGCTGAAACTGGAAGGTAGCCAGGAACTGGAAGAGGTCCGCGTGCAAATATCCGCCATTTTGGCAGAGGCGCAATCTTCCGATCCATGGACCAGTCGGGCCCGCCCCAGCTTTCTTTATGTCATGTATCTGCTGCTGCTCTGGTCCATCCCTATGGGGCTGATCGCCGCATTTCGTCCGGAGGCGGCGCGGGACATTGCCGCCGGGATGAACGCCTATCTCTCCGGTATTCCCGAGCCGCTCTACGCGCTCTTCGGTACGGGTTATCTGGCTATACCGTCGCCAGACAGTGGGGAAAGATTCGCGGCGCGGAACGCTGAGGACGGGAAAATATCCTGCGGAAACAACCGATTTGCTCTAATTAGCGTACCGAAACGGGATAAATGACGCCCGATATACCGGATTAATGCAATATTTACGAAATAGGCTTGCCATGCCCGTATCTTTCCAGATAAAGGGGCAAGTCTAGTTCATCCAAAGGGGATATTTTAAATGACTACCGAAACAAACTTCCGCAAAATGCTCGCTGTAGCCGGCGGCCTGGCTCTCGCTGTTCCTGCTCTTTCTGCATGTGCAGAACAGGCTGACGACGCGGTTGCTGTAGCTGAAGATGCTGCTGAAGAAGCAACATGTGCAGCTGAAGAAGCTACCTGTGCAGCTGAAGAAGCTACCGATGCGGTTGCTGATGCGACTGAAGAAGCTGCTGGCGATGCCGAAGCTGCTGCTGAAGAAGTTACCGAGTAAGCTTAGCTTATTCAGCATTGGAAAATGCTTTAGAAAGGCTGTTTGAGCTCACCGGCCAGATAGCTAAAGAGGGCGTCTCGCTAGTACCCCGAGTGGTACCGGCAGACGCCCCTTTCGTTCAATATCAGCATTACCCCAAGGGGGACTGCGTCGCGCCCGGCAACAAGTCGCGCTGGTTCTACCATGCGCACAAGCCGGAAGAACGCGAAGAAGGCGAACATGGCCATTTTCACATGTTCCTGCCGCTCGACATGTTTGATGATGTCGACGCCTATTATCAACCGCCGGCAAAGCTGCCCAATGGCAAGAAAACACAGGGCGTTGTCCACTTCGGGGCGCTGAGCTTCGGTCTCGACGGCATGCCGCTAAGCTGGTTCACGACCAACTATTGGGTCACTTACGAATATCTGATGCCGGCCGAGGCCATTGCGTCCCGATTGCGCCACTTCGACATGACGGGCGCGCCGGGCGACCCGCTGGTCAACAACTGGCTGACCGCTGCCGTCCAGCATTTCCACGATCCGATCATCGAAATGCTAAGCGAGCGTGATCGCTTTCTGAAAGAGAAGAAACAGGAACTGGGCTCCGCCGTTTACGCTGACAAGACGGTCGAAATACTCTCCCGCCTGCCCTTCGATCTGTAAACTTGGAGACGCGACCTAGTGGTCATGCCCCGGGTTGGTCCGCTTCAGCTTGCGCATCAGGCCCGACCAGACCAGATTGTCGCCCAATCCCCGCTGGAAAGCGGGAGAGGCCTGCTGGAACACGCGATGCCCCATGTCTTCGCTGTCCTCGTGCAAATGCTCCGCTCCGCCGACCGATTGCGCCAATATTTGCGTCTTGCAGGCATTTTCGAGGATATACATGCGGAGAAAGGCAATCGCGCAATTCTCGCCAACGGTCAGGGTACCGTGGTTGCGCAAGATCAACAGGTTCTTCTCGCCGAGATCATTGATCAGCCGGTCCCGCTCGTCGAGATCGAGCGCGATGCCTTCATAGTCATGATAGGCCAGATCATCATGAACCTGCATCGCAAATTGCGTGTAGCGGCGCAGACCGGCCTTCTGAACAGACACGGCGATGCCATAAGGCGTGTGGACATGAATCACGCATCCCGCATCTTCGCGGGCACTGTGAACCGCGCTGTGGATTGTGAAACCGGCGGGATTGATGAAATAAGGCGTGTCCTGCTTGATATTGCCTTCCAGGTCGATCTTGACCAGAGCCGATGCAGTCATTTCGTCAAACAAGACGCCATAAGGGTTGATCAGGAACCGCTCTTCGCCATTCTCATCGGGCAGGCGCGCGGAAATATGCGTGAATACCAGATCCGTCCACGCATGCATTGCACATAGCCGGTAAGTCGCAGCCAGATCGCAACGGAGCTGCCATTCGGTTTCAGACACCTTGCCTTTCAGACTGGGTATATCGTGCGGATCCGGAATCGAAAATCCGGGCCCTACGCCCATTGCGCTTTCTTGTTTCGGGATCGCGGTCGCCATGGTCGGTTCCTTTATCAGCCAATTCCTCTTCGGAACAAATTGGCATGCATTGCGGGAATTGGCAACCAAACTGTGGTTCGGGGACCGGATAGTTATGGTCTCGCGATCGCCTGCGTCCCTACAGCAAAGCAGACGGCGGCAAGCCGGACCGCCCTGCCCGACCGCTCTTTCTCAGCCGGCACCGCCCGCCATATCGTACTGCCGGTCCGCTGCTTCGCACATTTCCGCGCGTGCCGCCTTTTTCCGGCGATCAGGTCGATGCTGGCCTGTTCGAGCCAGTCATCACAGACACCCATAGCCGGCGAAATCTCGCTGAAACCCAGATCGAAGAATATCTCGCTATTGGTCTGCTTCAACTCTTTCCGGATTTTCCCTGCCGCCAGACGAGCCTTCTCTTCGACCGTACATGTGAGCAGCACTGCAAATTGTGTTCCGCCCAAACGGCCGATATAGTCCGACCGCCGCAGCCGCTTGACCAGTGGCTGGATGATCGACCTGAGCAATGCGTTACCGGATGGTCGCCCGAAACGCTTGCTGACCATTTTGTACAGGTCCACATCAAAGACGACGAGCGTGCTCTTTATTCCCTGCCGTTCGTAGAGCGACATCGCGTTCTGCACTTCAACGGCAAAGCCGCTACGTGACAGCGCGCCGGTCAGACGATCCTTTTTGGACTGCTGGCGAAATTCGAGTTCGTGAATGACCAGTTCGGCCAGCTGCTTCATCCGGTCGATCTTTTCCTCGCTATATTGTCGGGGAATGAGATCAGCAGCACAAAGGGTTCCTATCTTGAACCGTCCGGGGTGATAAGCGGCACGCCCAAATAGCTGCGGAAAAAGGGTCTGTCGATAACGACAGGATTCTCCCGGAACCTTTCGTCCCGGAGCGTATCCTCGACGATCAACGGTTCTTGCTGGGCAATGGCAAAATCACAAAAGGAAATATCGCGCGGTATCTCGGTTGGTGACAGGCCGGACTTGGATTTGAACCATAGCCGGTCTCCGTCCATGAACGATATGCCAGCAAAGGGAACATCGAGCGCCAGTTTCATCGCCATCGTGATATGATCAAAGCTGGCTTCTGCAGGGGTGTCCAGGACGTCATAGCGCTCCAAGGCAAATTGACGCGCAGCCTCGGCCTCGAACTGCAAGCGCTTTTCATTCCGCGCGTTTTCATCCGATTTTGGCACCATAGGTTGAGAGACGGTTAATTCCGCAAAAAATAAGGGCTGTTCTGCAGAAATTAGGCGGTGGGAATTCCACTGGTTAAAAAGCAGTCGTCAAGACTCCATCCGAAGGGCTGATCCCGACCCAATATTTCAAAGGCCTCAGCCGGAATCCAGCCGCCGGTTCCGCACCGGGGGCGCCACCCTTCACGATCATTATTGCAATATTAGGCTGCGGTCGATTCATCGCAAGAACGGCGATACAGTCAGGGACGCAAGTAAATGTAAAATAACGGGGTCGGCCAGGCTGACGACGTTGACAATTTGACTGTGCGGTGGATAAGCTGCAAGGATACACCACCTCCCCCGGTGAATTCGCTGAGTTGCGCAACTGTAAATGTGTAACGGCGAGCAAGGAAAGAGACGAGTACGCATATTCTTTCTTATGATAGTCAAGACTGGAGGCCTCTAAAATTGCAGCGCAATAGCAATGGATAGTGTTGAAGCCGAATTGGCCGAGCTTCGCTTGACGATGAAACAGGCGAACGAGCGAATTGAAAATCTGGACAAAAGGATTTCTGAATCCCGCGACCTGTCCGGCAAGGCAAAATGTGCCGAACGCGAGGATCTGGACAGCGGCGACCTGATCGACCGGGCCGAGAAGTTTCTGCAATGGGGCCGCTTGAAGTCGGGGACGCTGGACACCGGAAACGGGCTATTCACCGATTCCTGCTGGAACATGTGTCTCGATATATATCTCTGCGGCCTCAAGGACCAGCAGGTAACGGTGTCGGCGATCGCGCACAGTTCCGGCATCCCGATGACGACGGCAATGCGTTATATCAATGTCATGGTAGAGCAGGGCTTGCTTCAGAAATCCTCCAATCCGGCCGATCATCGCATGGTCTTTGTTGCTGTCTCGCAGGAATGTCAGGCGAAGATCGAGAAGCTACTGTTCAGCGCGCCCATCTGAGAAGGGATTATACTATCTCGATGAAGTCCCGGGCCGACCCCAGTACCGCGTTATGATAGCTGCTCTTGAACGCGGGCCAACTGCGACAGCTAAAGACATGATTGCTGTTCATCCCGCCAGGCGCCTTTAACCTTTATTTAACGTTCCTTGTCCATTTCGGACCTTACCAGGTGACGGTTCGACGATTGCGGGATCTTCGAACCATCCTTCTCCGGATATCCGGAGGATTATGCGTATTGTTATCTGGGTAGTTCAATGACCGATTCAAAAATAGAGAATTTGCTTGCTGCAAAGCTGATCGGCGACAGTCCGAAAATGCAACAGTTGCGTGCAATCGTCAGCTTTGCCGGCCGCTGCAACAGCTCGATCATGATTAGCGGGCCCTCCGGTAGCGGCAAGGAAGTCGTTGCGGAGGCCATCCACGCCATTTCAAATCGCAAAAATGCCCCCAGTATCGCCGTTAATTGCGGCGCACTGCCCGAGCAACTTATTGAATCAGAATTGTTCGGCCATGAAAAGGGCAGCTTCACCGGTGCAGTAAGCCGTCATGTCGGCCTTTTTGAACAGGCCAGTGGCGGAACCATCTTCCTTGACGAGATCGGCGACATGCCGCTCGATATGCAGGTTAAATTGCTGCGCGTGCTGGAAACCCGTATCGTAAACCGGGTGGGTGGCAACCGCGACATAGCGGTCGACATCAGGGTGATCACGGCAACCCACAAAAATCTTGCGGACTGCATCAAGAGCAAAGCCTTCCGCGAAGATCTCTATTATCGCCTCTGCGTTGTTCCGATCGAGGTGCCGGCGCTCAACGAACGCTCAGAAGACATTCCCGCGCTGATCGCGCATTTCCTGAAAACCAGGAAGATGGCCGCCCCCTCCCCATTTTTACCGCCGAAGCATTTGCGGCGATGGAGCAATATGACTGGCCGGGCAATGTCCGTGAACTGCGCAATGTCGTCGAACGGGCCTGCGTATTCTTTTCGGGAGAGCAAGTTGCCGCCCATGACGTGGCCAAGCTGATACAGTCCGATATCAAACCGGCTATGCCCGCCGTTGATGACAAGCCGCCCGTTCACTACAGCAGTCGTGAGGAAAAGCAGTTCTCCGCCTATCACGGAGCAGCGCCCGCTCCGAATTTTGAACCCCGGGGAAAAATTGTTCGGGACCTGAATGTCTATCTTCAGCATGAGGAACGCCGGATCATCATGGCAGCCCTGGACGGATCACACGGCGTGGTTTCGCGCGCCGCACGCTCAATCAATATCAAACGCACCACGCTTATCGACAAGATGCGCAAGCACAATATCCACCAGCATCCGGAAAGTACGGTTGACTGTACGATCACGGTTTAGGCGGGAAAATTTTCTATCAGTTGAACGAAACTATCTCGGTCCAGGCTTTCTCGATTTCCAGGATCATTTCCCGCGCTGACTCGATACGCTCGACATAGGCTTCCATACCATCCAGCTGGATGCGTTTGGCCGCTTCGTTGTACATCACGCGCAAGGTCTGCGACAGATCGCCGGCCAGTTCGAAATTCAGTTCCCTGTCCAGTCCGACGAGAATATCACGGGCGCTCGCCTTATACTGGAATATGTGCAAGTCCTCTCCGCGCCGGGCGCTTTCGATAATCAGCCCCAGCGTTTCACCAAGCTCTTCCAGAAGGCCCGCAACCCTACCATGGGGACCAGTCTTCGTTGCTTGGCTTGCCTTCACGAAATTTCTTCGGCGCGTGGTTCGGTGATTGCGGCATGGAAACGTCATATTCGCTTGCTTTCCAGATCAGTTTTCATCGCTGTTAAAAATTGAAAAGTGCTGGTCCACAATTGAAGTCATTGTGCGCGAAGTCTCGAAAGTCCGCTCGCAGTCCGCTATAAAACCGCACAGTCAACTTCCGAACCCGACGAAAGATCATCTGCAATTTTTCCGAACATCATGAACGTCCTCAAGATATTTTACGGCAGCTGTGGTGGTGAATTAAGGATCTTACTCATCTGAATTTTCCGCCGGGCGCTCGCCACCGGGGGCCCATTGGGTCCCGCTAGACATCAGAAACAGGGTATAAGTCCTCGATGGTCATCGACTGGAGCCGCTCGAGATCGTGCCGGGCAGCAATTGAGATCGGGAGACCGACATAATCATCGGTAAAGGGTGGACCTGAACCACCGCGACGCAGATCCGGAGAGATAAGGACAGACCAAATTTTCTGCCCGCTTCAGAAAAGCGCTACGCGGTGGTCGGGTCTGGGAAGCCGGAAGGTGGTGAAACGGACCATCGTGGTAGACGGCGAGAAACCGCAACACCGTAAAACTCGTCTTCTGCTTCGCCAGCATCGGGGGATAATGGCTTGGCAGAAGACGAGCGTTGGTGGCGCGACTGAATCATATCATCAGACGCCAGCAGATCGGCAAGTTTCCGAAATCCAGTGACCAGACCAGATTTCGATTGCTTGGCGATCATTGCTATTCCTTTTCATTGTCGGCTGAACAACCGAACCGAAGTCCGGAGTTCAGCCTTTACGTAGCAAGGGTCGTGCCAGTTTCAGGAATGGGGAAATTCGCCGGACGCTGCCGAGAGGATTGTCGGAAATCTATCACATCTGTCGGAAAACCGACATTTCCTGTGCTGGCCGTCGGAAATCCGACATGATGCATTGGCGGCAAGAAAGCCGGGCTTTTCGGCGAGGGTTACGAGTGACGTTCATTCCGCCGTCATTGAGGCTTGGAGCTTCTCCAGCGCGCGCTTCTTGATCTGGCAGATGCGCACAGCAGAAACATCAAGAATCTCTCCGATCTCGTCGAGCTGCAATTCCTCGACAAAATAGCAGTTGAGAACCAGTTGCTCGCGCTCGTTCAGCTGTTTCAGCTTCGAAGACAACAGTTCGGCCATTTGCAACTTTTCCAGCTTCTCGTGCTGGTCATCCTCTTCGTCGGTAAACCAACTGCTTGAATCGCAATAGATTTCGTCCAGGGAGCCTACGTGAACGGCGATCGACCGGTCGGTGTTCTTGCGAAATTCAGCGGGATCCATGTTCATGGCCAGCGCCAGTTCAGCATCGCTCGGCTCATGGCCCAGCTCCTGCAGCAACTTCGCGCGGCAATGCCGGACTTTCTTGTGCCAGTCGACCGATGTCCGACGCAGATTGCAGGTGGACCGAAGGTCGTCAATCATGGCACCGCGGACCCGGACATAGAGATAGGTGCTGAAGCTATGCCCTTGATCTACATATTTTTTGCTGCCTCAACCATCGCAACGAGTCCGACCTGAATCAGGTCCTCGATCTCCATCTGGTCGGGTGCAAATGATTTTACCTGCCACGCGATCTTCGTGACAAGGGACTGATTTTCCTCAATCAGTTTCCTCTCGTCTATCTGCATCGCCCCATAAGCTTGCAATGCGCGGCTTTCTGTTTTCAACATATCATGTTCCCGACTGGTCATTAGATTTGAGTTGCATCTGTGGCAGCCATGCTCTGACTGGATGGCGGACCGCCGATCATGGCGAGTATTTCGAACGGCTTGTCTTCCGGCAGTTCCGCTTCGGACAATATCGACAGGTCCGGGAACCGCTGCTTCAGCAATGCGCTGAGCGGCTTGCGCACCATCGGCGAGCAAATCAGCGCAATATTGCGGATTTCCGGCGGCAAGGAGCGTAGGGCGTTGTCCACCGCGTTGATGATTTTCCGGGCCAGTCGCGGGTCGATCGGATAGCTGCCGCCCTCCCCGGCCTTCAGCGCCTTGACAAGCGTGCTGTCGAGCGAAGCGTCCATGGTCATGACGGGCAGTGGCAGACCGGCCGGTACCAGGCTCTGGACGATCAGATCGCCGATATGCTGACGGACGGCTTCGGCTATGTCACTGGCCTCACTGTGCAGCCCGCACGTCTGCGCCATGGCAATAGAAATTCTGCCGAAGTCCTTGACCGGTATATTTTCAGCCAAAAGGTCACGGCAAATTGCGGTAATATCGCTGAGGGACAACCGATCGGGCGTAAGACTGTCGACCAGTTGCGGCGAGGATTGCCCGAGGAAATCGAGCAATTGTTGCGCATCATTGGTACCGAACAGCTTTGCGGCGTTGCGGCGCACCACATCATTCAGATGGGTGGCGATCACAGTGGGCGCATCGGCCACGATATAACCTTTGGCAACCGCCAAAGTCCGCTGCCTCGCAGGCACCCAGGAAGCATTCATTCCGAATGTCGGGTCCTTGCAGGGCCGGCCTGCGATCAGCGAATCCACGTCGCCATCATCGATCGCGAGAATTTCATCCGGCCAGGCCACAGCTTCGCCCAGCACCATGCCGCCGATCACAATCCGGTAGCTATTGGGTTCCAGAGACAGGTCGACCTTTATCGGAATATGGGGGACCACAAAGCCCAGTTTCCGGCAGATTTGGTGCCGTACTTCAGCGACCCGGGCGATCAGCGGCGCACCCTTCCGGTCTTCGACCAGAGGAAAAAGCCCGTACCCGATCTTGACCGCCAGAGCCGGCGTACGGGACGCATCGTTCCGGTCAACCGGCTCGGCTTGCAATGATTCTGCCAGCTTCGATGTCGCGTCTGCGGCTCTTGCAGCGCGCCACCGGTGAAAAGCAAACCCCCCGGCAAAAGCCATGGCGGCAAACACGGCTGCGTGCGGTATTGCGGGGGCCGCCATGAGAAGCAGGAGAAAAAGCGACACCAACGGCAGAAAAGCGGGCTTTGCCTTGGTCAGGAAATTGGTCACCGCGGGAATGCTGGAAATGGGTCCCATTCTAGGAATCCTTCCGTGCCGGCCAGCCGGAAACCAAAGAGACCAGATGCTCGCGCGCGGAACATTTCTGCGGATGACCCTGGCGACTGGTGCGGACAATCTGGCAGGTAAGGCTTCCGGTCGACCCATGGCGCGGGCGCCGCGTCTGTAACCGGCGCGCCTTTCTACCGGCCCCTATCGCTCTTGATGGGGCATTCCGCCGCGACTGCGCCCGAGAGAGAAAGAAATCCGTCGGTCGGCCCTGTGCAGAAGCCAGGGTACTCGACGACAAAGCGCACCGCCCCTGTATTTGTGTGTTCGATAAATGTGACATAGGTTGCTTAAAATCTCCTGCTGGAGAGACAAGCAATGTTCGTGCCAACTATTGGGCACTCTGGAATTTAGGCAATCACTCTGCCGGTGCGCTATGGCGCAGCGGTGGCGGCCGTCGGGAACCGAATGCAGAACGGGAACTCCAACCGACTGTTGCCTAGGTTCCGAAAGCGGGATTTCCAGATTGCAGCCTTCGCGACAAGGCCGAACACACTGCAAACTTTCTCAGAAAAGATCCGTATCGAGCAACTGGGCCGCAAGCCTGTCTGTATCGACCTGATAAATACCGAACGCGATTTGCAATTTTATCCTGGCGATCTTTTCCGCGGTCGCCGCCTGCCGCGCGTTCAACCGGCCCTGTGCAGGCGACGGTCTCGCTGTTGCGCTCATTGTCTCGTCCAGACCACCGATGCAGGCTTCGTCTCCGGACGCATCCATTTTCAAACCCGAACGTTCCAGTCGTTTGATCATGACCGAATAGCTTTCATTAGGTTTCATATCATTCCATCGTTGCTGCGCCAAAGAAATGGCGAATTGCGTCCGGCTGCACCGGGGCCGGCGGCGCGCTCAACTTCTTACAAAGACATTTACGGTGCGTTAGGACAAAATTAAGCTGTCGCGACCGGTTTTTTGCCGCCGCTCACCCTCCCAGATCCAAGAAAACGCGCCTTTTGTCGATATAGTCGCCGCGCGGCTCACACACTGGTTATTTATTGCAAAGGTCGTCGCCCGGTAATTTGCATGTGGCGGGCCATAGCTCGGCTCCCTTATGGCCCCGGTGAGCTAGCGGCTGCCCCTGCTGTCCGTAACCAATGGGGCAGACTCACCCTGCGGAACAGCGGTCAATATTGCCTTATTGATGGGCAACTTCGACTGTAGACAAACATTATGGTTAACAAAAAGAAACACTATAGTCTGCCCAATTTGGTTCTAAAAGAACAGTATACCGCCAAATCGGGAGGGATATAGATTGATCTGCAGCGATCAAATGCTGATAGATAACATCAGGAAAGCATGAATACTTTCCGCCCAGATTGACAAGCCCCCGCAGGCCTCAACTCTGGTGAACGTAGTGCACCTGGTATGCGCTCTCATTTTGGGTAGGACGTCTGATCGTCCTACCCAATTGACTTTTTGGGGTTGCAGTTGGCGGTCCAAATCGCCCTCCACTACCTCGCCCCTTTCAGTAGAATTTTGGGCAAAAATATAATAATACTTCTAAATGGATCGATACGATAAATTACTTGCGTCATTTTGAAACAATATAATATTTTACCGCAACCACGCCCACTATCCTATAGTTTATATTGAATTTTCCGGCATCTGCATTTAATGATCCACTTAAATTTGCCAGCCAACCAAATCCTGAACCAACGACCGAGACTGGAAATATCATGTCGCATAACAGCTTTCCAATCGATCAATGTCGCGCGGCATAACAAATAGGAATATTGATGTGCACAGGCTTATCGAAAAGCTTCACGACGTGTTGAATTTTCTCGACGAGAACAATCTGGCCATTCCAGCGATAAAGGTTGAAGAGGCGATCAACGCATTGGAAATGATCGAATCGGAAAATCCGAACTCTCCGAAACCGGATTGAGCGTCGGAAAAAGTCTTTGACTACGGCTTGATCGCCACGCGCCCGGTCCAGACTTCCTCGACTTCACTGCATTTCGTAAATCAACAATCTACAAGCCGGTTCTTGCCACCCCGCTTCGATATCGCATTGTTGTTCGTTGATCTGCACCCAATCGGACCCTTGGATAATATCCGATGTGATCGTGCCGTCACGACCAAGCTCAATGCGACTATGGATCACAGCTCTGGCTTCCGACACGGCAGCTGAATCCGTGTCACCTCTGTCATTGGCCTTCCCTCGCCCGTATTGGCCAGGGACGCCCGCGATCATCGAGAGGCCGATGACCAATGCCATCCGCAAGACCGGGAATATCACATGAGAACCTGAATATTTGGCGATGGGGAATGTCTCCTCCGGACCCCGCGAAATGTCGGAACCTGGAGAAGGTGACGGTAAAAGCCGCGTGTCTTTAACCCGGTAACGCGCGCTTTGGCGATGTTTTCCGAAACAGAAAACCGGACGAGGAACCACAGAACGGCGCTGAGCTGGCACAGTGCCCCTGAATTTCATTTGCAGACCTATCCGCTGACGTGCGTCACGCTTTGAAAAGAACGGAATTGGTTTCGGAGCCCCCCCCCATATCAGTCCAGTTCGCCGTGACGTTTGCCGTGCTTGAATTCCAGACACTGTTCGCACCAGGCGATCGCATTGCTGGTTAATTTTACCGCACCAATATGCTGGACCTTGTGAGACCGACAACGTTCCAGATAGCCCTCGGCCTCCAGAATTGCTGCCAATCTGGCGACAACCGAAGCCGGCCGGCACAATTCGCTCTCCAGATCAGACAAATCAACACAACGGTTTTCGGTGGTCGCGATATAGGCTTCCAGCATGAGTTGCCAGGCCGGGTCACCGAATATCTGCGAATTCGAGAAATATATATTTCGCTGCTGGTTCGCCTGAAGTTCGATCGCTGCAAGTGCGGCATAATCCGCTTCCGCTTCAAGGCTCATATTAATTTCAACTTTCGAAAACTGGTCCAGCGGTTGCTCGTTATGATAATATGATCGTGCAGGAATATGTCGAGTTCCAGGCATAATGCCTTGATGGACTTGGTGAATTCTATATCCGAGCTGCTCGGTGTCAGGCTTCCGCCCGGGTGGTTGTGAACCAGTATGAGCCCACTCGCATCGAGTTCGAGAGCCCGTTTCAAAATGGTTCGCGGCTGGATATATATCCGGTGTGGAGAGCCTTCGCCAAATTCCTGATCGCTCAGAAGGTGGTGCGAACTGTCCAGAAACAATATCCGCATCAACTCGGTGGTCCGGGAACCCATACGGGCCTGCAGATATTTCACCAATCTCCGATCGGTGGCCGAAATGAGCTTGCGTGGAAGCTCGTTGCGCAATTTGGCCAGCATGAATTGCTCGCTCGCCTTGAGCAGTTTCACCACGTCCCGGTTGTCGGCCAGGACCCGGTGCAATGCCGCCTCGGATTCTGCCAGCATACGTCCGATCGATCCGAATTCTTCCAGCAGCTCGCCGGAGAGCCGGACGGCATCATCCGGCTCGATAATCCCGATCAGTTGCGCCAGGACCTGTCGATCCCGATGGCCTTCAACCTCTTCTGGTGACAAATCGTGCCGAGCAGCAACAGAGCCAACAAGGGATAGGAAGACGCTATTTGCATGATCATATAGGCTTTTGGATGAATCGTTACATCCAGCATCCTTGTGGCGTGAGCCACCAGGGCGATCGTCTGGAGAGAGACTACCCATAATGGCCAGAACCGGTTTGCACGAAGTGCGACAGCGAGCAGGCCGAGCCACCCGGCCAAATCAATGACCAAGTGACCGGGATCCAGCGTGGCATATTCGAGCGGCGTGAACATATGAACGGCCGGATCCAGTACCACCATGGCGATAACGATACAGGCGACCCAGCGTTCGGGCCCCCCTCCCCGGTACAATGCGTAAATGCAGATTGCACCAAGGAAGAGTAAAAAACGAGTGTTCGCATACTCCTGATGGACCATTCTCACACATTCCAGTCAACCTTTGTTCGCTCAGGCGGCGACAGAATGCAAATTGGCGGGCACCAGCGAGCCTGAACAGCCGGGCAGGTCTCGTGTACATCCATGCCCGCGAATTCTCTTCCGACCTTCTGCAATTCTCCATGAACGCGCAGGACGTCGCTACTGGCCTCGACCAGCGCCATCTGTGCCTTGGCCAGCCTGCGAACTGCGACCTGTCCGGTTGCAGCCGGCACACCGGTATCGACGCGCGCCTGCACCAAAGTAGCCATCAGGCTGGACACCGAAATCAGGGCCTGATCAATGGAGGCCTCGGTGTGCGGCATATCTTGCTTGATTTGATCGGATGCGATTCTGATTTGATAAGACATAGTTGTTCCTTTCCGTAAAACACGGATTCTTGCTGTTTAAAAAATGAGAGCCCAGTCGGTGGCTAGGCTGTCAACAGACTAGAAAGAGACTGGGAAACCGAAAGACCGATCAGGACAATCGCCAAAATACCGATAGTCAGAATGACTATAATGGCTATTCTCTGAGCGGTTCCCCAATTACCCTCCGACTCTTTCAAGATTTGCGGCCAGACGTTCGGATCATGCTCGGTATCAAACTCGTAAGGGATCGATACTTCTTCGAGCATGGATGCGCCTGGTCGCTCGTCTTGAGATCCTTCTGGACCGATATTGCCGTCGAAGGGAACACCTGCCGGATCATATAGTATCCGATCATAGGTGCCGGAAGCCCTTGCATATATCAATGCCGCCTCGTCTCGCGTCGCTGCACCCAGCACCCGGCGTGCGCTCACCAGCCGCTGATCGACGGCAGGCTTGGAGATTTCAAGAATTCTGGCGATTTCCTTGGAGGATTTCCGAAGCACGACCAGGTGCAAGCATTCTCTCTGCTTTGCAGTCAAATTTGCCACGCGCGATGACTCTGGCTCGATATCGGTCAAGGTTAAGTCCTATTAATTCCGTTTCTTCATACTGATTTGATCTTTGTAACGCAACTGGCTCAGGAGGTTCGAGTGTCGCCGAATCATCCGGTCGAAAGCTTGATCCCTGGCGGCAAAAAGACATTCGTAAATGGTGATCTCGCCCGCTGCGAACGACCGAGCAATCGGCAATTAGTTCAGTTCGAACAGGCACCTGGCTGCATCCAGTTACCGATGGTCGCGAGAAATTGAGCCACGTCAATCGGCTTGGCCAAATGTGCTTGCATGCCCGCGCTCAGGGCTTCGTCTATATCTTCCGCAAAGGCATTGGCCGTCAGGGCGATGATCGGCAGCGAACTGGAAGAAAATCCACTCGCCCGTATCCGCTTCGCCGATTCGATACCGTCAAGCTGCGGCATCTCGATATCCATCAGCACCAATGCGAAGGGATGATCCGTGTTTCGCGCACATTCCAGAGCATTGATTGCGTCCTGCCCGTCCTGTGCCAGGACATATTCATGACCATGTTTTTCAGAACGGAGATTATCAGCTGCTGATTTATCATATTGTCTTCGACCAGCAGGATTTTCCCCGTCTTCGACGGCGCCGCTTTCTCGACTGGATGGCTGGGCTGATACTCCGATTGCTCATCCTCTCCTTTTTCCACCGATCGCACCGGAAGCGTCACGAAGAATGTCGTGCCTTTGCCGATTTCGCTCTGCAGGCTGATCGTACCACCCATCAATTCGGCAAGCTGCCGACTGATCGCCAGTCCCAGTCCGGTGCCTCCGAATTTTCGGGCTGTGGACTCATCTGCCTGGCTGAATTCCTCGAAGATTGCGGATTGGCGCTCCTGTGCAATTCCGACCCCGGTGTCCGAGATTGCAAGTTCTATCAACTCGTGATTCCCGAGCCCGATCTTTCTCGCATGAACCGATATGCCGCCATCCTGGGTGAATTTAATCGCATTACCGATCAGATTGGAGAGGATCTGGCGAATACGCAGTTGATCGCCGAGGATCGTCTCAGGCAAGGAGTCATCATATCGCGACTCCATCTTGAGATCCTTTTGGGCCGCTGCGGCCCTCATTAGGCGAACAGACCCTTCGATGACATGCCGGATATCAATGGGGTCGCTGGCCAGAGTCATCTGCCCGGCGTCTATTTTGATATATCCAGAATATCGTTGATCAACGCGACCATCGAATGGCCGGATTCCGAAATCAGCTCGGCATATTGGCGTTGTTCGCCATCAAGATCGCTATCGAGCAGCAACTGGGTAAATCCCATGACGCCGTTCATCGGGGTGCGTATCTCGTGGCTCATATTGGCGAGAAAATTGGATTTGGCCTTTATCGCCGCTTTCGATGCCGCCAGTCGCATACTCGTATCTATCTGCAGCCGTTCCGCGTGATTGTCGACGCGCGCATCACGGATCGAAACCGCGGCGAGAAGCAGCATCGTTACAACCGCGAGCAGGCTCAGCTGAAAATTGGCATCGAAAAGCTGGAGCTTGAGCCCCCAGTTCACCAACAGACTGAGCAAAAACGGCACCCCCAGCAGAAACGGCATCATCCGCCGGGCACTGGCGCTTCCGCGACCATCGGCCAGTAATATTGCGACCCAGCCACGATCCGGGCGGGCCAGCAAGACCATGGCGAAAAGTATCGCAAACGCGATTGTCGTGTGAATGGCCATAGTCGTGAACAGCGCCACTGCGTACAGGGAAGACGCACCAAAGGCATAGGCAATCAGGGCCAGCAGAGCGATCCCTGCTCCCAGGGTGGTCGCGAAATTGAAGAGATGGTCCCTGCCGCTTTCTTTTGGCAATCTGATCAGCGCGATTCCCAGCAGGATAAAACAGAGGGACGTCGAAACTGACATATGCTCGACGACAAAAGACAAGTCGTCGGGCCAGATCATAGCATCGATGCCGGACGCCGTGGACCCGAGATTGATACCGATATTTATTGCGGCAACCGTTATCGACACCAGCGCAATTAGTGGCACCAGCAGCATGGCAAA